>CAZZVF010000004.1:0-34818 GCA_964657355.1 uncultured Buchnera sp. | reverse complement strand
CCTTAGCTTCCAACAGCAACTAACTTTCACCACGACAGACGAAGTCGTGTTGAACTCAAGCGGTACGCCGAAGAGGATGACAGTCCCGCTTCTAAGGGGACTTTATAGGGCCGGTGGAAACGTCGCAATTGACGTGAACGGCGTGATTACAGCTTCGACCGACCCGATCGTGTCTACCGAACTTCAGTCTCTGACCCAGGGTTTGACGACCGCGGAGAGCCAAGTTGCAGCAATAGCCGCGCGCCTTCCGCCGGGCACACTTGTCGCTTTGAATGCGCAGGGTCAGATTACCGCGCCAACCGCCGGCTCAGTGGGCCTAGGCACGGTCAGCGTCGCGGCCGGCGCTCCGTCGAGGACAATGATCAGCCGGGCTACAGATACGCTGAACATAGTAGATTTCGGAGCTGTGGCTGGGGCTGCCGATTGCTCTGCTTCCTTCAATGCGGCTTTTGCAGCGCTACCTCAGAATGGAGGTGAACTATTTATTCCAGCGGGCGACTTCTGGCTTACATCGTCGCTATTATTCGCCAACAAGCCCGTAGTGTTGCGAGGAGCAGGACGCGGCATTAGCAGGCTTCACTTTTCGCACACGGGCATCGGTATCGATTTCTCATCTACGAACGTTTTCAACAAGGCGACGTTCCGAGATTTCTCCGCTTATGCCGAAAGCCAGGCTGGCCAAACTGCAGCGGTTGCGCGGATCACTTACCCTTCGCTATCGGGGTTTGGGTATGTCTCAGCGATAATCTCTGATGTCGAATGCTTTGGCTATCCCAACGGGATAAACGGGGCTGCTCCGTTTCCACAGACGTTCTTGCGCGGCTTTGTGCTTAATAATTGCTGGAGCGCTCAGGTCAACCACGTGTCGTGGTTCGGGCCGCCGGCTGCCGCAGGGACCTGTTCCTCGGCGGTGATCGAGGTCAACAATTCATTCGACACGAGAATTCATGGCCTGCAGGCCTATTACGGCGATGCCGTTGTTCTTCAAACAGGCTATTGTGAAGGCATTTACCTTACCAGCCCGCTTGTTGTTGGCGTAGACTACCTATTTCGGCAAACGGACGAGACTAAGTGGCCCAGCTACTCACCAAACAAGCCTATGCTACTTGGGTTCTGGGTGGCTAATGGGGAAATAAACACCAACCTTGGCATCGTTCAGATGTCCAATGTGACAGACGCCTTCTTTGTCGGGCTCGACATCACGAGAGACGGTGGACCCAACTCCTCGCAGATCCTGTTCAGTCTGGCCAATGTCTCCAACCTTCACGTGACAGGGTGCAACTTTGTAGGCGGGCCCAGCGGCGGAAGCAGTCAGGACATTGGTTTCAGCTTTACGAGCACCTGGAATTCGTCGAGCAACATAATCGACGGTTGCCATTTTGAAAACATGGCGACGGTTATCAAGATCAGCGGGCCAAACGGCACGGTCGGGCTCACGACATACGGCCTGCACTTGGGAAATGTTCCGATCGCCACCGCAATCATTGACAGCACTTCGCAGGAGACGGGCAACCACCTCAGCTTTATGACACCTGCCGCGTTAGGTGTTCCCGCGGGCATTGGCTTGACGAAGGATCATCTTTTCTCCGGTAGCACGGGGGCGATACTTTTTCGAATTAACAATGTTCCGAATGCTGCGAACTTCATCCGTCATCAGCCAGCCACAGCATCAAACCCTCCGACACTGTGTTTCGATGGCACCGACGGCCAGGTCAATGGAACGATCCAGACAAAAGGCGGCAATCTTTATGTCAATGCCGCGGGTGGAACCGGAGGCAGCGGCAATTTACTGAGCCTGATCAATGCACCGAATGCCTCTAACTGGCCTGTCCTGCAGAACGCCATAACGGGTAACCTGAGCCTGCTGACGACCAATACCGGTGGATTGGGTATACAGCCCAAAGGTGCGCTCTGGCTATCGCCAAGCACAGGTTTGTTTATTCCTGGCCTGCCGACCGTGAAACCTGCCGGCGGCTCAAATCAGATCTGGAACAACAATGGTGTTTTATCAGTCGCCTAGAGGTCAGTCATTTAGCGCCCCTGATCTTCACAGACTGTTCCAGCAAATGGGCGAGGTGCTGTCGGGATTAAAGGCGTTGCGGGACACGGTTGAGCTTCGTCAGGAGCAGGCAGAGCAGCTTCACGTCATGCACCGCGCCGATATGTCCGAGCTGAAGAGGGATCAGCAAGAGCTCGACGAGAAGCTCGACTGCGTCATTTGCGTGATGCAGCATGACCTTGAAGCTCTACGGTCGGGAGCTGTCGAAACGGCGCGATCAATCCATGATCTTGCAGGCGCAGTACGTTCGCTGCGCGGACCTCTCGCCGACATTATGGCTCTCCGCTCACGCGCGGCCGGGCTGTTGCTCGGCGTCGGACTCGTCGGCAGTGCAGCGCTTTGGCTGGCAGAGCCGATTTATCATTGGGCAGTCGAAGAGCTTCTAACGTCGCGATGAGTGGCGGCCAGAAGCGGACCCCCGCTTCATTACTGGAGATCCAAGATGAGACCTTTTTTGCTTGGACTAGCGCTCGTGACCCTCTCCATACCGGCTCGTGCGGATGGCTCATACCCTCTTGCGGGCGGCACGAACCGCGCGTCAGCGGTGACTCTCCATTGTTTGAGCGCAAGCGGCATTGCGCTTCCATGCGGAAATACTTCGGCCCCCCTTGTCGTTGTGGCGCCGACTGGTGCGAGCTTAGCTAATCAGGCTGCCCAAATCGCTTCTGAGGCGTCAACAGCCTCGGCCGCTGGAGGGATCAGCGATGCCGCCTACAGTGGAGGTGCGGGAAGCTTGGTGTCACTCCTCAAGGGCTTGTGGGCTGTTGTTAATAGCGGCATTTCCGCCATTCCGGTGGGAGGATCTCCCCTGTCCCGTTCGGTGAACCTTGTGGGACAGACTAGTACATTGCTGTTTCCAGTTAATGGCAGCCGCCGATATTTTGCATTTCAGGCTCCGCAGGCGACAGCCGTCTGGGTGAACTTCCTGGGGGGTCTGGCGGCGCCGAATGCGGCTGACTGCGCATATTTTCCTGCAGGCGCATTTTATGAAAGTGGACAGTGGGTAAATCGCGGAGCAATCACAATGTACACCCCAGTGAGCACAGCCGTGTCGGCCTGGGAGAACTGAGTTGAGAATTCTCCAGTTTTCTTTGGCGCTTCTATGGATAGTAGGCCAGGTAAGTGGCGCTCCGAGTGCCGAGGCATCGGTTACGACTCCGCAAAAGTCATTGCGCGCACTTTCAGGTCGCCAGGTTTGGGTCCCCATCTGCTCACGTCGCGGCGTCAACGGCTCAGCAGCATGGTTCGACTCCACCAACACATCGGTGATGGATCAGGTCAGTTGCACCGCCCCGTCTTACGGCAATGTCACTGCTGTCAAAATTGTTTATGCTGCGTTTGACATGCCCCAGCAAGGTGAAACCGATAGGGCGATCACTGCAACCGGCACATCGTCGATTTATGTTCCGGCCAACGGATCTTTGCTCCTCCTCCTGAACGGGGGCGTTGCCTCTGGCTCAACCGCATTGACGTTTTCCGCGACAGGCCTCGGCGCAAATGGCGTTAGTATTGGACAAACCGTCAGCAGCACTGGGGGCGGCATAGCCGCGGGAACGTATGTCGCTGCGGTTGCAAACAGCTTTGTTGGTGGGGCTGGCAACAGCCCGGTGTCGACCGTCGTGACGCTCAGCACAGCAACAACGGCGGCAACGGCGGCGGGGCAGCCATTTGCATTTATCGGTTCGTTCGTCCCGGCGAAGTTTGGTGGCCGACGGCAATTCACGATCGAGCCAGCTCATGATGTGGTTACCTCAGACCCGATTTCGGTTTTTCTGTCGCCTGGTCAGTCGTTCTTCGTCAGGTCGGCGGCCACTGCCAGTGCGCCGGCGATGCAGTTGATGGATTACCCAGGAAGTGGTTCGCGACTGCCGGGGGAGTTCGACAATCGGGGAGTTTTAGCCAACGATCAGACGCTAACGCCTGTCACGCTGTCGAACACAGGCGGCGGATTTTGGTGTCCGGTAGCTGTGTTGGCCCTCGTGACCGTCGCCAACGGTCAGCCGACGCCAGGGGCTGTTCTTGTGCTTGGAGACAGCATCGCAGCCGGGACGGGGGACGTGGCCGACGCACTCGGCCTGCAAGGCTATGTGCAACGAAGCCTCGAGAACAACACACCGTTTATCACTGCTGCGCGCGGTTCTACGACCGCCTTTGGGCTCGTTACGCGGGGCGACGGTCAGTTTGCTCTCTCCGTCGACACCGGAATTACCGATGTTCTTCTAGAAGATGGGCGTAATGACATCCTATCGTTTCAGAACTCCGACACGGCTCTGAGATCATCGATCCAGCAGATCGCCAGCCGCTATACCGCTACTGGAAAGCGTGTCTGGTGCTTCACCATTCCCCCCACCACGCAAAGCAACGACGGATGGACGAGCCTTGCGAATCAGACGTGGACCGTTGCTGCCGTCTCCACGGGGAGTGCGGCCGCTCCACCAGGCAGCGTCGCGTTGGGTATGCAAACGATCAGCAATCTAGCGGTGGGTCAGGCGCTGTCCGGCGCCGGGATCGCAGCGGGAACGGTCATCACCACAATTGCCGGCACCACTATCGGTCTCAGCGTTGCCACGACAGCCATCATTCCAGCGGGGCAGCACCTGAGTTTCGGCTCGGCCTCATCCCTGGCCGCGCCCTCCGAGATCTATCGCCAATTCTACAACGTCTATCTGCGGGCTCAATACGCTTCCCTCGGCTGCAGTGGTCTTGTTGACGATGATTCGGTGTTTTCCGATGCCGGAGGCACGGGGAAGTGGCGCGTCGATCTTGGGGCTGCCAGCGCTGACGGAGTTCATCCTTCGGCCGTCTTGCACCAGGCTGCCGTCAATGCGGGCCTGATTTCCTCACGCATGTTCCTGGCGCAGTAGCCAGACCACAATCAATAAAGAGGATACTATAGATGAGAAACCTTTCCGGTTGGATTAAGCAGCCGACGACAATCGCAGGCATTGCGGCCTCGTTCAGCACGTTGTCTGCCTTGCTCCTAGGCCAAATTACCTGGGGACAGGCCATGTCGCTTCTCATTGGAGCGGTCGCTTCGATTGTGCTCCCCGACAATTCTGGCCAGCGGCTGATGCCACCGGGTTCGCTCTCCAAGACACCATAGGAGCGATAGCCGTGCCCTGAAGTTAGGTTCGTTTCGCCCCTGACCTGTATACGGGCGGGTTTGCCTCCTGCCATTATCTGGACGGATCACCGGGCCCGCGGGCCCGGGTTGACGCTTGTAGGCTACTCGGCGGACATTTGCCGCTGGGAACGCTCAAGGGCATCAAACAATGGCTGGCACGGTTCAACAGCAACGTCACGTGGTGGCAGCCTGCTATCTTGGCTGGACCCTCGACGCATTTGACTTCTTCATCATGGTCTTCGTCTTCGGGGACGTTGCGAAGGAGTTCGGCATCAGCGTCACGTCGGTGACCTTCGCAGTGACCCTTACTTTGGCGATGCGAGCCGTTGGCGCTTTCATCTTCGGGCGATTAGCAGATCGCTTTGGACGCCGACCGGCGCTGATGGCAAGCATCCTTGGATTTTCTCTCCTGGGCTTTTGCACAGGCCTTGCACCGAACGCGACAGCCTTTTTCATCATTCGTGCCCTGTTTGGTCTGGCGATGGGGGGCGAATGGGGCGTCGGAGCGTCCCTTACGATGGAAAGTATCCCGGCCTCATGGCGAGGGTCAGTCAGCGGGCTGCTACAAGCGGGATACCCGAGTGGCTACTTACTCGCGTCGCTACTCTATCTGGCCTATCCATGGCTCCACTGGCGCGGTATGTTTATGGCCGGGGCGCTCCCTGCACTGCTTGTACTGTATATCCGCAAGAATGTTCCCGAAAGTCCAGACTGGTCGGCAAGGGCCGAACGTATCACGGCTGAGAAGCCGCTGAGCGTGGTTCGCCGCCATTTGGGCCTGACGATCTATGCGGCGATCCTAATGGCTTGCTTCAATTTCTTCAGTCACGGAACGCAGGATATCTACCCTCGTTACTTGCAAGCGCAACATCATATTATCGGATACCACCTGACGACCATCGTCGTGATTTATAATCTGGGCGCCATGGCAGGCGGCATTTGCTTCGGAACCCTCTCTCAACGCATCGGCCGGCGTCGGGCAATAGGCTTAGCCGCGGCGCTGACCCTACCCATTCTTCCTCTTTGGGCGTTTTCGGACACGTCCGTGTGGATCGGATTTGGTGCTTTCTTAATGCAGTTCTGTGTACAGGGCGCCTGGGGCGTTATTCCCGTGCACCTCAATGAACTTTCTCCCGCCCAGCTCCGCGGGACGTTCCCGGGCTTCACCTATCAGCTCGGTAATTTTCTGGCTGCTCTCAATCTCCCACTCCAAAGCGGGTTGGCGGCATACCTCGGAGGGGATTATCGTTGGCCTCTGGTCATTGTTGCCGGAACAGCGGCCTTACTTATTGTCGTCATGATGCTCGTGGGGCGTGAGGCGAAGGACGTGCGCATGGGTGATTTCGGAACCCAGGAGCCGACAGGCCTTTAGCGCAGCACGGTGCACAATTTAAGACTTATCAGCGCGTTTGCGGTCCATACCGTTGCTGGCGTATTGCTGTTTGCGCTTATCGGTGGGGCAGCCGCGTTGCTCAACATGTATACGCGGTTGCTGGAACGAGCGGGTATGTCGGAGCTCATTATACAGGCGATCCATCTCACTGAGTACTTCCTGTTTGCGGTCGACCTATTTTGTTTTGTCGTCTACATTTTGCGCGAGGTTTGGCTGCTGCTCCGAGAAATGCTTATGCTGCCTGAGCATCACGAGGGAGCCCGGCCCCCGGCTTTATTGGCTGGCCCAGATAATTCGGTGTATCCAGAAAACTTGTGAAAGATCAAACATGCTGTCCGCTTGCTCGACGCCGAGGCTTCGCAGTTCTATGCGTTTTGCAGATTGCCGAATAAGCTGCTTTACCATCGCCTCTTCTTGATGCGTGCGAACTACTACCCGATCGCCTCTTCGTATCGCAGCGGCAGGCGATACGACGATCATGTCGCCATCTCTGAAAACGGGCTCCATGGAGCCACCGGAAATTTCAAGGGCGTAGGCAGTGGCGTCCCCAACTTCCGGGGCGCTAACGTCCTCCCAGCCTCCACGAACGGGCAAGCCTGCCTCATCAAAGAAGCCGGATAAGCTCGCTTGAGTCATGCCGATGAGGGGTATCCGTCGCCGGGCGCATGGGCTGGATGAACTCACCGCCCGTCCTCCGGCAACCAGATGGGCAAAGGTTTCCAAGTTAGCCCCTGTTGCCTCCAGAACTTTGGCGAGACTTTCCGTGCTGGGCCAGCGAGCACGACCATCCGGCGTGTGACGCTTGGAAGGATTGAACGTCGTCGGATCAAGGCCTGCTCTGCGCGCCAACCCGGACGCTGACAGGCCATTCTCAGCCGCCAAGGTGTCGAGAGCCGCCCATATCTCGGAATGCTTCATCGGCCGTCACTAGCAGAATTAACATCCGCGCACACAAGAACGTGGCCTGGTGGCTTGCAACGCGACACTTAGGGTGTTTATAATGTTCCCGTAACGTTCTTATTCGGAGAGGATTCGAGTTCAGGTCCATTGCAGCTAGTCTGTATATCCGACGGACGCCACACCTCAATCTCAGGTGAAGCCAATTACTGGAGCAATACCATACAATCATATCAGTTGTACCCTGATGCTTGTGACTGTGGGTTAGCCAACTTCTGCTTGATAAGCTAGGATACCAAAATGCCTTTTTCCATCCGTAACTTGTCTGTACTTGCCTACGCGAACGGATTTACCCTGTGGCATTACAAGCTCGGAGCGAGCAGCTGCGACGCTGTCGATCCTGGGTTCTTCGACGATGCTAGGGATATGTTGATCTCAGGTGACATGCTCATGGTCTCGTCCGCAACAGGGGGCAGAATGTTCTGGATCAGAAACGAAGGTTCGCACGTCGTAACCGCTTCGCTCAACTAGCCTCTGCGGAACAAGGTGTACTCCTGCTGGGTCCAATCTCGAGTGTGTGGCGCCCAGCGCCGGCGGTCGTAGTCCGGAAACGGCCATCATCGCAAAACCGGGCGAAGCCGAACTCAGCCAGCCTCGTCAGACAGGGGCCATCCTTTAGCGCCGGAGGACGCCCGTAGTTGCTCGATAGAACGAGACGGTGCAGCGCTGATCGGCAGCAGGTCTCCAGGTATGGCTGGTTCCACATCACACTAGGATCGTTCCCGATGGCACCCCGTGCAAGACTTGAACCTGGCGCGAGGTCGTTTATGGAGACCTGGTGCGCTTCGATCACCGATTATTTTACGCCGCGGCCATGCCGCTCCTCAGGATGCTCGAGCCGGAGACGGCCCACGAGCTGGCCCTGAGAGCACTCGGCGTTGGTCTCGTCACAGTCCCATCCGCGCCGGACCCGCCATCCCTGGCCGCTCGAGGTTTTGGCATGTCGTTGACCAATCCGGTTGGATTAGCGGCCGGGTTCGACAAGAACGCGGAAGCCATTCTACCATTGATGCGCTTGGGGTTTGGTTTCGTTGAAGCAGGGACGGTTACGCCGAGACCGCAGGCAGGCAATGTCCGTCCCCGCATGTTCCGACTTCCTCGACACCGCGCCGTGATCAACCGGCTTGGGTTTAACAACTGCGGCCTAGAACGGTATTTGGCTGCTTTGCGCGGGCTCCAAGAGCGTCCCGCAAGGCTCGGGGCAAATGTCGGGATCAACAAAGAGGGCGCCGACCCTAACACTGACTATCCTCACATGGTGGCAGCGGTATCGCCGTTTGTGGATTACGTCACGATCAATATTTCCTCGCCGAACACGCCTGGTCTACGAGACCTGCAAGGTGAAACACGGTTGCGCAGCATCTTGCAGGCAATCCGAGATCGTGTGCCGGTGAGGCCGCCGCTGGCGATAAAGATCGCCCCCGACCTGGCCGATGAGGGCCTGAGGTCCATTGTCGATGTTGCAATCGAATTTGGGGTCGACGGATTGATCATTTCCAACACGACGATCTCAAGACCATCTTACCTGACTGGCGCAAATGCGCTTCAGGCCGGCGGTCTTTCGGGTGCGCCGTTATTTGAGCGCTCCACCGACGTATTGCGCTTCATCAAGCGCCTCGCTGGCGATCGGCTCACACTCGTTGGCTGCGGTGGAATACGGACCGGTGAGGACGCGCTGACAAAAATCGAAGCTGGCGCAAGTCTCGTGCAGGTTTATACGGAATTCGCCTATGTCGGTCCGCCATTGGTCAATCGTCTGAAGGACGAGCTTCTGGTCGCCATGAAGCGGCGCGGTTTCACGAATATCGGTGAAGCTATTGGAACTGCAGCATGACGGCGTTCCTCGACAGTATTTCCGAGCTGAGTGAGAAGTACGACGGGTTTTTTATCGATCTATGGGGCGTGATGCACGATGGCGTCCGACCTTTCGCAAAGGCCGTGGCGGTGCTTGATCGGTTGCGCAACAAGCGCGTTCTGCTACTCTCGAATGCTCCGCGACGTTCATCCTCTGCACAACGCATGTTGCGCAAAATCGGAATTGAGGATGCACTCTACACGCACATTCTTACGAGCGGCGAAGCCACTTGGCTTGCGTTGCGCGAGCGGTCGGAGCCCTGGTTCGCGAAGCTAGGGCATTGCGTCTATCATCTTGGTCCAGCCCGGGACCGCAACCTCCTGGAAAATCTCGGCCTTGACATAGTCGCCGGCCCCGAGACAGCGCACTTCATTGTAAATACTGGTCCAGACGATGAGCGTGAGACCGCAGAGTTATCGAGCTTTGCGGATGAACTCGAACGGTGCCGCTTGCGCAACCTTCCTATGGTCTGCGCGAATCCCGATCTGATCGTTAAACGCGCGAAAAGTACGATCCTGTGCGCAGGAGCCTTGGCTGAGGAATACGCACGACTGGGCGGCGACATTCGCTTGATCGGCAAGCCGGACCCTTCATTTTATCAGCTCGCCTTGCAAAACATCGACCTTCCCGCTTCGGCGGTTCTGGCGATCGGAGATTCATTGCGGACCGACATAACCGGCGCCGCCGCATCATCCATCGATGCGGTTTGGATCCTTGACGGGATTCACGGACATGAGACGGCCGACCAGGCTACGGCCACCCAACTCCTCAAGACCTTTTCCAGGCGGCCCGTCGCTGCGATGCGTCAACTTGCCTGGTAGATCCAAGCACCCGATGGCAAATCATGCGTGGCCTGCGCTTAAGGACAGCAGTGCCGGATCGATTTTTAAAATAGCCATGGCGCGACGCCACTTCGTGTCGTGTTCTCGGTCAAATAGAAAATTCAGGCTGGCCGGGGCTGATAGCCACGCATTTTCCTGCATCTCCTGATCGAGCTGGCCGGGCCCCCAACCAGCATATCCAAGCGCGAGAAGGCCATGCTCTGGTCCTCCGCCGTCGGCAAAGGCCTTCAAGACGTCCAGGCTCGCTGTCAGCGCCACGTCCGGGTCAACTACAAGGCTGCCATCACCAATCCAATCTGAGGTATGAAGGACAAAACCACGCCCTGAATCAACTGGCCCTCCCTGGTGAAGATCGATCATTCGGGCTGGTGGCACCGGTGCTACACCCAACTGCTTGAGCAGGTCATCAAAGGTCGGGCTACTCAAGGGCCGGTTCAGCACGAGACCCATGGCACCTTCCGGGCTGTGTGCGCACAGATAGATTACAGCCTGATTGAAGTGCGCGGCTTCCATCCCGGGCATTGCGATCAGCAAGTGCCCGGTAAGTACGCTCTCCTGCGGCTCGACTTGGCGCAAATTGGTCTTCTTTGCCATCCATAATTCCATCTCTATGCGACGCTCACGCGTCACTTACTATTATTAGATTGGCTAGCAGCCGCTGAGACGCAAGCCGGGTGACATGGGACGATGGACTGGTTACAGCTTCTTCACCGCTGAGCCGGAGTGACTTTTTACGATGATAAACCAGGGTGACCGCCTGCCTTCAATGCGTCTGATGTCGGCCACGTCCGACGGTCCACGGGAGGTGTCCACAGACGCCCTCTTTCTGAACAAGAGGGTGGTCCTTTTTGCCGTGCCGGGCGCGTTCACACCGACCTGCTCCGCGAAACATCTGCCGGGTTTCGCGAGCCGCCTGGAAGAGTTTAAGAGCAAAGGTATTGATACGATTGTATGCTTGGCGGTCAACGACGTGTTTGTCATGGACGCGTGGGCGACTTCGCAGGAACTGCCTCCTGAGATTATCATGCTTGCGGATGGTTCAGGTCAGTTTACTCGTGCGTTGGGGTTGGAGTTGGACCTCACTCAACGCGGCCTCGGCATTCGCAGCCAGCGGTTCGCGCTCATTGCTGACAATATGACCGTCACCTTCCTCGCGGTCGAAAAACCCGGCGATTTCGAAGTGAGCAAAGCTGAGGCGGTTCTCGCACACCTTTGAGGTCGCGGCGCTATTGTTGCTCGGGAGCCGCCTGCAGGCGCGCATCCCGAGCGAGCGCGCTTCCGCAAAGCCCGTTCGTGAGTGTTCTTCTTCCGTTCTCTTCACGCCGTCGTGATAATCGGTAAGTTGAAACGGTATCGAAACGATAGTCTGCTCGATTGGTTCACGAAAGTTGATCGCCATGCTGGACGGCCGATTATACGGGCTCGTAAACGCGTCGCACCCTGATTTGATAAAAGTAGGCCACACTTTTAGGAAAACCTCGGTGCGCGCCGCTGAACTGTCGGCCGCGACAGGTGTGCCTACACCTTTCCAAGTCGTGTTTGACTTTCCGTGTCCCGATGTTCGGCACGCTGAGACGGCCGTTCATCGCATCATGGAGGAACGCGGCTGGCGCGTCTCGGCAAGTCGCGAATTCTTCAGATGCACCCCGGCTGACGTCATTCGCATCATTGAAGAATATGCATTGGCCACTTTGCCGTCCGGCATGTTCACTGATCATCTTTCCGCCGCAACGTTAGTGGCGCGTGGAGACAGTCAGTTAGCGAACAACCCAACTTTCGAAAGAGCCTGCCACGCACTGACGCTGTACCGACAGGCCGCAGACCGTGGATCCTTGCAAGCCTATGAGGGGGCGGCGCGCGCCTATCTGCTTCTTGACCAGTCTGATCCTGCCCACGTCCGCGCGTTTCTGCAGCTAAAGGCAGGGTGTGAGGCCGGCAATTACTATTGTTACGCGATGGCGGCGCGTTTGCTTGGCGACACTGGCGATCCAGACAATATGCATTGCGCTTGGCAGTTGTTCTTCACTAGGCGGGCTATGAACTGGCTACGAAGCGTCGAACAAGAGGTAGAACACGTGGGGCAGCGGACAATGTCGGACAATTTACGATTTACCCGTGCCTGCCGGCAATATATTGGCTCATGTCTGAGGCTTGGAGTGGCTCCCCAGAACCTTGCGCTGCTTCGTTCGAACGCCACTTCGATTTTAGCATCGCAACAAGACTGCTTGCAACGCCATGCATCGGGCTCGCCGGCCCGATTGTTGCTAATTCGCGCAATGGAGTGGACCTTTCTAAATCTTGCCACCCCTTCGGCGGCGCCGCTCTGCGAGCCGAGATTGTCTGGTAGGGAGCGGCTACGGACCCGCCGCCAAGCTGCGGTCTACGCTTAGAGACGGCCCGCCGGCGGATCGCGTTTGGCAACGCACGACTGGTTATCTCGAATCCAAAAGCCATTTATATGACCGATGTTGATTAACCACGAACCTGATGGGCTGCTCGTTATGCCATCAGTCACTCGCTCACAGAACTCCCTGCAGTCACGGCGCGGGATTTAGAGCGAGCTTTCGTGCTGGCCGGACGGATGAATCCGCGGCGACCAATCCCCAGGCGCTTCGACTTTGAAGGCGAGGACGGCACCGCAACCGAGTTGGAGCTGCGGGACCGGGATGCCTGCTTGTGGGCGTCCGCGTTCAACGATCGCTACGGGCCCTTCCGGTCGCTGGCCTTAGTAGACTTTTAAAGAACGCCAGATGGCGGTCCGACCTTGTCGACGAGCGGCGCCGGAGCTTAAAGGTGAGCAGATTGCTTTTCACCGTTGCAGCGACGATCCCCTTTCCCCAGAGGCCGGGTCCCAAGTGGAAGCGTTCGACCAGCGGAAACACTCACTCCGCTTTTCCGCTTTTTTAAGGTAAAAGATCAAATGCCGCCCTCTCCTAAGCGCTTTTCGACCTTGCGCCTCTGTCTACGAACGGCAAGCCATCCTGCGTTGATGTTACTTAGCCCCAGGGGCCGCTTGCTTCCACGCGCATCGGGAGCTTTGCGTCTAATCGCCATTGCCATACCATGCGCCATCGCGTCGTGCAGCACGTCGCCACCCCAGTCGAAAGGTGACCAGCAAGCTAACGCTGAGTGCCGAACCGAAGCAGATCGCGTTTATAACGCGCAGAACCGGTATCAGCTTTCTGAACGCGACAGCCGCGATACGCCAAACTCGGGATCTGGGACTATGGAGAACCCGGCAGCTGGTCTCTCTGACCTCTACAGCCATGATCAGATGGTCGATAATTGCCTGAGCCACAGTTCTGCAGTTCCGGTTACGGGAAGATAGCAAACGCTTCCACGCAAAACGTGTCTGACAATTGTAAAACAGGAATCCTGATGAGCAAGATACTTAGGACCGATTCGTCCGCCATTCTATCGAAGGTTGTCGAATACCATGGATTTATTTACAGTCAAGGTATCGTGCCTCGAGATAAGTCGGCGGGAATTACAGATCAGACAAAAGATGTTCTTTCTCAGATCGACGAACTACTTGAAGCGCACGGCACCGATAACACCCGCTTACTTCAAGCCCATGTGTGGCTGAAGAATATTAGTGATCGGGATACGATGAACCAGGTTTGGGCAGAGTGGCTCCCCAATGGCCAAGCGCCTGCGCGAGCAGCGGTGCAAGCCGTGCTTGCTGATCCCGAATGGCTGGTCGAGATAATGATAACTGCCTGCAAGTAGCGCAAACGACGACGCCGTCGAGCGACGAGGTGGCGTTGCAATTAAGCATCACGTAGCGTGATGTGGTTACCACGCGAACCTATTACGAATGCGTGTTCGACGCGGATTGCATATTCTAGGAACAAAAGCCCATTTCTCATGGTTCTGCACAGGATTGATGGCAGAAAATGACGATGCCATCGCCGCGCCGTGATCTAATCGATTGCCAGCCTTGCAGACACGTTGTTACCGACTTTGTCATGTTCACGGCGATTAGGAACAGCGAATGCAGCTAGGCGCGGGGAAAGCGGTCGTGACCAGCACGGTCTTAGCGGTTGCACTCGTTTTCTGTTCACAAGCGCTTGCATATCATGTAAGTAAGAAGCCTCGTAGCACATACCATCTGGCGAGCGGCGACCAACACCGGAATTGGCGCTCATCATCGAGGGTGATCCAGTGCGTTGCCTTTGCTAAGAGCGACGCGGGGATCGACATTTCCGGAAATGCACGAGATTGGTGGGGGAACGCTGCAGGCGTTTATGAACGCGGGGCGCGGCCGGAAGAAGGCAGCGTTCTGAGCTTCCGTGAGAATGGGCGCATGCCACTTGGCCATGTCGCTGTGGTTTCCGGTATCAGCGATAGCCGGACGATCGTAATCGACCAGTCCCATTGGGGTAGTCGGGGTATAACGCGAGATATCACGGTTAAAGATGTCTCTCAGGAGAACGACTGGACCGCTGTTCGGGTTCAACTTGCCAATGGCAGAGATTTTGGAAGCATCTACCCAACACATGGCTTCATTTATCCACGTCCAGACCATGGAAGAATCGTCGCCAATCTGACCCATGCCCCCCTTGAGGAACTGGATCCTGCCCCGGCGGACCTACGGCATTCTAACCATTCAAGGTCTGCACCTGTCGAAGTTGCAGAGGCCCCGGATCTTGCAAAACCGCTGGATTTATCCATGCCGGGCATATCGGCAGACGCTCCGAGCAGAGCGCTTCGTTAGTTTTCAACGAAGGCGGGCGCCAAATTCGTAGTGCAGAAATCGTCGCCCGCCGTTGTTAATCAGAACTATCGTCAGCGCGGTGTCGCCGCCGGAATTAGTAAGCTGCTCGCCGTCCGAAGATCGCATGGTAGACGACTAGAACTACAACTGCACCTACCACTGCGACAACCATGCTGTAGATGTTAAACCCAGTGACTGGTGCTGCACCAAACGTCGTGAACAGCCAGCCGCCAACCATTGCGCCTACTATGCCCAGCACGATGTCGAGCAGCACTCCGGAACCGGTGTGATTTACGATTTTGCTAGCTATGAAGCCGGCAATTAACCCAAGTATCAACCATCCCAAAATCGACATTTGCAGCTCCCTTGTTACCCGACCTTTCATCACAACGGATTTTAGTCGAGCCAGTTGCGTTGAATGAGGGGCAGGTCGCCGTGCGACTGGTATTCGAGAAATGCAAAATGGCCAGCCCGGTTCAGATCAATCGCACCCGGGAACTCCGAGGCCGGTTGCCAGACTTGATCCCCGCCCCTCGTGGCCTCCGACGCTTGCATAATTCTCAGCGCATGGCGCTCGGTGTTCCCGGGTCAGGTAATCAAGTTCGCGGTGATACCGAGACATGTCCTCGCCCGGCAGATCCGGAATGTCCAGCGGCCCGGCAACAGGCCGGCCCTTTCCGATGACGGTGATTTGTTCCTCACCACCCAACTCCAAACCGGTTACCGGCTGGGTGACGTCGACCGAACCCGCAGGTGGCGGTGCCGGGACAAACCACGTGCCTTTCGCCTGGTTCGGCCCAGAGGACTGCCGTTGCGCACAGGCACCTGTTTGCCAAAGCACACAGCCGATTAAGACCCAAGCCGGGAGCAATCCGCGCAGCGCTGACCCAAACCTCACAATATGCGTCCTGCAAATGGCGGGAGGAGATCCGGGGCCTCAAACTCCACGACCCATAAATCGGGGTCGCGCCCGACTTGCCGATCGATATAGGCGTCGGTGTCCTGCTGGCTGACTGCTTCCGGACCGGTTACCCGTAACCACGCCCGTTCGCCGTCCTCGGCGCTGATCTGGCTAAGAACGGAATTTCCCTCCCGAGCGCGTAAGACGACGAGTATCCCACCTGCATCAGGATCACCCCTCCTCAGCACTGCGCCGCTGCGACCGCCCTGGAAGCCCAAACGCAGGGCTGCCGAAACCCAGAAGCCTGCTTTCACCCGTGGTTCGGCCATTCCACCATCCTTCAATCACGTGGGCGCATGAACACACGCGACGCGCTGGCTTCGTCATGCCACATAGGGGTTGCAACCGTAGAGCCGAGGCCCCGTGAAGCTTCCTTTCAGGCCGCTGGTATTAGCTGCCGCCACCCTAGCCCTTCTCCTGCACAGCACACGAACGCGTTCAGCCGAGCGCGTGATAATAGGTCTCGATTGGTTAGCCGAAGCCGAATACGGCGGCTATTACCAGGCAGTTGCAGAGGGCATCTACGCCAGGCGGGGGCTCGATGTGACGATCCGCCAGGGCGGCCCGCAGGTGAACCAAGCCCAGCTATTGCTCTCAGGCAGCCTCGACTTCAGCATTGCCAGCAACAGTTTTCTGGCTCTGAACTTCGCCAAGGAAGGCTTGCCGTTTGTTGCCGTAGCGGCCGTTTTCCAGAAGGATCCCTCGATCATCATCGCCCACCCAGGCATGGGCAACGACAGCTTCCAGGCTCTCAAGGGTGAGCCGATCATGATTGGCTCCGACACCCGAAGCGGATGGTGGAACTTCGTCAAGCAGAAGTTCGGTTACACGGATAGCCAAATACGCCCGTATGCTTTCAGCCTCGCACCATTTCTTGCCGACAAGAAGGCCGTTCAGCAAGGCTATCTCGGGTCAGAGCCGTTCCTCGTGAAGCAGCAGGGAGGCTTCGATCCGGTGGTCTTGCTGTTGTCCGATGCAGGCTTCTCGGGTTACGCGAGCCTGCTCGCAACTAGCCGAAAACTGGCCGACGACAACCCGAAGCTTGTGCAGCGCTTCGTGGACGCCACGGCCGAAGGCTGGCGCTCTTATCTGGAGAGCAATCCTGCGCCTGGAAACGCCCTGATCAAGCAGGCCAACCCGGAAATGACGGATGCACTTCTGGATTACGGTCGTGAAGCGCTGCGGAGCCATGGCATTGTGGAGTCGGGTGAGGCGCTGGACGGCGGGATCGGTGCGATGACAGACCAGCGTTGGAAGGATTTTTTCCGGTCGATGGTCGATGCCGGTCTCTATCCGCTAGACCTCGATTACAAGCAGGCTTATACGCTGCGCTTCGTCTCCAAGCCGCACTGACGCAAGTCGCGTCTAGTCGACATTCCAATGCTCTCAGTACGGCACGGCACCCGTCGTTTTGACAACGGCGTAGTCGCTCTCGATGACGTTTGGCTCGATTTGCACAAGGGCGATTTCCTCGTCCTTCTCGGCCCGTCAGGTTGTGGCAAATCGACACTCCTGCGTTTGATTGCCGGCCTGGATCGACTGGATTCAGGGGAGCTGCGGTGGCAGCCACTTCCTCCCAAGCCGGGCGAGGTGGGCTTCGTATTCCAGGATCATACCCTTTTACCCTGGGCAACGGCCTTACAGAACGTGGCTTTGCCGCTACGCCTTCGCGGCGATGCTGCGGCTCATTCCAAGGCGGCTGCGTTCCTCGCGCGAGTCGGACTCAAGGATTTCCTCCTAGCAAGGCCAAGCCAGCTTTCCGGCGGCATGAAGATGCGCGTGTCCATCGCGCGCGCGCTCGTTTCTCGGCCACCCGTGCTGCTGATGGATGAGCCGTTCGCTGCCTTGGATGAACTCACACGGCATCGCCTGCAGGACGAGTTGCTCGACCTCACTGCCGAACTTGGCTGTACGACAGTGTTCGTCACCCACTCACTTTACGAAGCCGCGTATTTGGCCAACCGCGTCATCATAATGACTCCGAGACCGGGCCGCGTTGCAGAGGAAGTCTCGACCTTACCACCTGCGACGCGCCAGCGCCTCGGAGAGGCTTACCTGAAGCGCGTGGAGCTTCTCACGGAGCGTCTTCGAGCCCTGGAGCCAGAAGATCTTTGAACAACAAGCTTACACACCGTACTGTCCCGGTCGTCTCATTCGCGGTGGCGATCGCACTGTGGCAATTCCTGGTGCTCGCGCTTCGTGTCCCTTCGTATGTCGTGCCGGCCCCGAGCGCGATCGTTCTGGCATTCCTCGCAGACGCACCAACCTTAATACAGTCGCTCATAGCCACTCTGGCGGTAACCTTTGTGGCTTTGCTCTCGGCTGTGATAGTCGGCGTCGCGCTCGCCACCGTGATGGCAGCAAGCCGCTGGGCGCGTGCATTCCTTGCCCCGTGGACAATCGTGCTCCAGGTCACTCCGGTCGTCGCGATCGCACCGCTGATTATCGTCTGGATCAACAATCCATTCGCGGCCATGGTCGTTTGCGCCACCGTGGTCGCGTTTTTTCCGGTCTTTTCGAACACTTCGGCCGGACTCACTGCCACCTCAAATGAGCTCGTTGACTTGTTTCGATTGAGCGGTGCAAGCCCTTGGCAAGAGCTGGTCATGTTGCGCGTGCCCGCAGCCGTTCCTTACTTCTTGGCAGGTCTTAGGATTTCAGGCGGCTTGGCCCTGGTCGGGGCCGTAGTGGCCGAGTTCGTCACCGGCGCGGGGGGGATGGCCGCGGGCTTGGCCTTTCGCATCCTCGAAGCCGGGTACCGCCTGCAGATCGCACGCATGTTTGCAGCGCTCGCCTTACTCTCAGCAGCCGGCCTCGCTATCAACGCTGCAACTGCAGCACTTAGCCGCTTTGTGCTCGCACGGCGCAACTGACGAACTTTGCGGATAGCGGGCGATCGTCTAGAAGACGCCATGCCATTGAAGCCAACTCTCACCGAAGGGCAGCGCGCCTACGAAGCCCGGCGCGCCAAAAAAGCTGGACTGTCCTTGGACAAGTGGCTGGCCGAAAAACAAAAGCTCGCGACCTCAATAGCGCGTGAGGAAGAACGGGCACGTAAGGTCGCAGATGCGAAATCCGCGAAGCCCACCGGCTTTCTGTCGCGCCTCCTAGAACGTGCCCACAAGCCGCTCTGAGTGAGCGTCGGCATAGCGGCGAACTGGGGTCCCGTGCCTTCGCGGTTCATGCCGATTGGAGCATCGACCCACGCAAGCGGTGGATGTCTTCCGCTCGTCCGGTTGGCAACGGCTGGGTGGTCGCTGCACCGGAACCTGTCGGCATAGTCGGAACACTGCTGTGCCGTCTTAAGGCACGTGCAGGATCGCTGCCAGTGGCTTTCGGCATCGATTGCCCTCTGGGTGTGCCAAGGGCATATGCGCAGACGCACGAGGCTGGGCCAAACTTCCTGAGCTTCTTACGCAGTTTGCAAACGCGGCCAGACTTCCTGTCAGTTGCCAACACTCTCGACCAGGTTAGCGCTGCTCGGCCATTCTACCCGAACCGCGGTCGCAGCGGCATGACCCGCCGATCTCACGCCGGCGCGTTGGGTCTGCGTGATGCGCGTGACCTCTACCGGGCATGCGATCGTGCAACGTCAGAAAGGCCCGCGGGTGCACCTTTATTCTGGACGTTGGGAGCGAACCAATCCGGGAAGGCCGCGATCTCCGCTTGGCGGGATCTTCTTATCCCAGCTCTCGCCAGCTCCTCGCCTCCCCGCGTCTGGCCCTTCGAAGGCCCTTTCCTGTCGCTGCTAGACCCTGGCGCCATAGTCATTGCGGAAACCTATCCCGCCGAAGCCTTGCGGCAGCTCGGTCTCGTTCCGAAAGGCAGCAAGCGCCGGCACGCTGACAGGCTCGCCTATGCGCAGGGTATCAGGCAGGCGATGGTGCGCCTGAGTGCCGTTGCGTCCGCGGAACTGGAGTCAGCTCTCGATCAAGGCTTCGGGGACGACGGCCATGGCGAAGACAGGCTCGATTGCCTGCTTGGCGTATTGTGTGTGCTGGCTGTGATAACGGGCGTGCGGCCGGACACCGCACCTGACGATTACTGGATCAGGAAATGGGAAGGTTGGGTCCTGGGCCAAACCGCCCTGCCTCGCCAAGTCAACTTTGCCGAACCCTCAGCAGCGCAGTGAGAAGGCCAAGCACCGGCGTTTCCACGTGGTGCCTGCGCGCCACTGCAAGCGGCGCCGCCAGGAGTGCTGCAATCTCCATGGGTCGTCCTGCTTCCGCGTCCTGCAGCGCACTGGGCTTATGGGCCAGCTGCGATGCGAGGTTCAGGTAACCCGCAGGATCCGTCTCCGCCGAATATCCCTCCGCCGCAGCAACGGCCGCCGTCTCCCTCAGCAGATCGGCCGCCGCCGCAGCCAGTTCCGGTTCCGCATATAGCCTCGGCAGCGCATGGCCGCCGAGGACTGCTAGCGGACTCGACGCGATATTGAGTGCCAGTTTACGCCAAATTGCTTGCTTGATTCTATCAGTTCGCTCGGCTTGCACGCCCCCTCCTCGTAGCACCGCTACCAAGGGCTCCAGCCGGGCCGAATCGCCGTCGTCCGGGTCACCGAGAATTAGACCATTCGAGGGACCGAGCAAGATTATATGGCCAGGCGCCGACACTGAACAGGCTACGTAGATTACACCTCCGACAACCTGATGGCGCGGGAAATGGGCGGCGATGATGCCGTCCGGATCGAGCTCCGGAAGGCCTTCGCCATCGCTCGTGCGATACCACCAGGGCAACCCATTGACCGCAAACACAACCAGCGTTTCCGGCCCAACTAATTTAGCGATCTCAGGCGCGGCTGGTGCAAGCGACGGCGCCTTGAGCGTGACGACAACAACGTCCTGCCGGCCGAGCGAGTCCGCTTTGTCGGTGGCCACGACGCGCTCGTTCAATGTGTCGCCTTGCCATTCGACCGTAATCCCGTCGGTCCGGATCGCCGCAAGCTGAGCACCGCGCGCAATCACGGATACGCCGGCACCGCCTTTGGCCATTCGCGCGGCCAAATTGCCGCCAACGGCGCCGGCGCCGAACACGCACACCTTCATCGATGAAAATCCTCCGGGCGCTTCTCAGGCGGCGAGCAGATCCATGGCTGCCCGGGCCAGCGCTTGTGCGCCCAGGGCAATGCAAGCCTCATCCGGTTGGTAAGCCGAATTGTGCAGATTGTCCGCACGTCCGGCAGCGCCCGACCCGATCATCAGGTTGAAGCTCGGCACCTTTGCCGCGATGAGCGCGAAATCCTCAGCGCCCATGCTGGCTTCCGCCGGAACGAACACATCCCCAAGCTGACGGGCAATGGCGCGGACGCTCTCGTCAAGAACGCTGTCTGCATTCAACGTCGGCGGAACACCTGGGATCCACTCGAGCTCGCAGCGGGCCCGCATCGGGATTTCAGTTCCGGCGCACAGCCGGCGGATTGCGCTCTCTGCCGTTGCACGAACGTTACCAGAGAGGCTTCGCATCGTTCCCAGCAGTTCGCAACTATCCGGTATGATGTTGTGAACAGTGCCCGCGTGGATTGCACCCACCGTAACCACGCAAGGATCCAACGGTCCGATCTCGCGCGAAACCACCGTCTGCAGCTGCGTAATCAGATGCGCCGCCGCTACGATAGGATCGATCGTCGTGTGCGGATAGGCTGCGTGGCCGGAGACCCCGCGCAGCACGATCCTGAACCGGTCGCACGCCGCGTAGGCCGCACCACGGACCGCGCCGAACTTTCCTGCGGCGAACTGAGGGTGGTTGTGAAAGCCGAGCGCCATGTCCACACCGTCGAGCGCACCATCGGCAATCATCGCCTCGGCGCCGCCGAGCACCTCCTCGGCTGGCTGGAACAACAGCCGCACGCTCCCTGCCATGTCAGGCGCGAGCTTCGACAGGATTGAAGCTACACCGAGCAGCGTCGAGCTGTGCACGTCATGCCCGCAAGCATGCATCAGCCCAGGGTTGGTACTGGCAAACTCCAGCCCGGTTCTTTCCTCGATCGGCAGTGCGTCCATGTCGGCCCTGATCGCAATGACCGGCCCGGGTTTACCCCCCTCGATTGTGCCAACCACGCCCGTGCGCCCAACGCAGGTTGCATGCGTAATGCCCAACCGCGTCAGTTCCAGGGCGATCACACCTGCAGTACGAACCTCCTGAAAGGCCAGCTCTGGATGAGCATGGATATCCCGCCGGATGGCAACGAGGCCGGCCTCCGCGTCCTTAGCTAATCGGGCGATAGCAGCGCGGATGTCGTTGATGTGAGACATACAGATCCTGACGGCGAGTGGGTTGTATCTTGCAGCCGGGGTCGGGAAACTGGCAAGCAGAAGCAGCGTGTGTCGAACAGTCGGCAGATAGGACGATTACCATGGACGATGCCCGCCTTCCCCGATCCTCGGAACAAAGCCTGGTAACAAGCGCGCCGATCGTTCCTGTCATCCTCTCCGGTGGATCCGGAACCAGGCTGTGGCCGGTGTCGCGGGAGAGTTTTCCAAAACAGCTTTGGCCGCTGATCTCGGACCGTACGATGATCCAGGAGACGGCGCTCAGGGCCGCCGGACCCGGCTTTGCAGCACCGGTAATCGTCTGCAACGAGGAACACCGCTTTCTTATTGCCGAACAATTGCGTGAAGCAGGCCTCAGCCATGCCAGAATCCTGTTGGAGCCAGTCGGCCGCAACAGCGCGCCGGCAATCGCCGCGGCAGCACTCCTGATTGCCGAAGAAGATCCCAACGCGATCATTTGGATGATGGCGGCTGATAGTGCGATCACCAGGCAGGACGCCCTGCAAAACGCGCTCAGCGAAGCCGTGGGCGCCGCCAAAGCAGGGCGCTTCGTCACCTTTGGCATGAAACCGGACAAAGCTGAGACTGGATATGGATACATCGAGGTTGGAGAAGCGATCGACGGGGCGCCGGGCGCCTTCGCCGTAGCCCGCTTTGTCGAGAAGCCTGATGCCGCTACCGCGTTGGCACTCGTCGCGGATGGCCGCCATCTTTGGAACAGCGGCATGTTCGTCTTCACTGCGGAGACCCTCATTGAGGAAATGGCTACCCACGCTCCCGACGTGCTTTCCGCCACCAGGCGAGCCCTCACGGCACGGCAAACCGATCTCGACTTCATCCGGCTTGGGCTGGAGGCATTCGCCGCCTGCCCGTCCATCAGCCTCGACTATGCAGTTGCCGAACGCACGACGCGCGCCGCGGTCGTCCCCGCCGATCTGGGCTGGTCCGACGTCGGCAGCTGGAATGCATTGTGGGAGCTCGGCACCAAGGACGATCATGGCAACGTCAGTTTGGGTGACGTGCTGATCGAAAGTGCCGAAGATTGCTACGTGCGCAGTGACGGGATGCTGACCGCCGTGGTCGGCCTCAAGGACGCCATCGTCGTCACTACCGAAGATGCAGTTCTCGCCATGCATCGTGACCGGGCCCAGGACGTCAAGAAGATCGTTGAGCGACTTCGCGCGGCAGGGCGCCACGAAGCGGCCAGCCACAGTCGCTGCTACAGGCCCTGGGGCTTCTATGAGAGTCTGATCAACGGCACGCGCTTCCAGGTCAAACGCATCGTGGTGAAGCCGGGCGAGAAACTGTCCTTGCAGAAGCATTTTCACCGTGCGGAGCATTGGGTTGTAGTCGCCGGTACTGCGATCGTCACACGCGATGCGGACGAGATCATGGTGCGCGAGAACGAGAGTATCTATCTGCCTCTTGGCTGCGTGCATCGGCTCAACAATCCGGGACGGATCCCCCTTGAACTCATCGAGGTGCAATCGGGCAGTTATCTCGGCGAGGACGATATCATACGGATAGAGGACACCTACGGACGCGCCTGACCAAGATGCGGCCTTGATCCCGACAGTCGCTTCGCACGATGTCCTTTAAGACAGCGCGTTTCTACACGACCGCGGGATCGCCGATCGTGGCCCCGCCATCGGCAACCACGACCTGTCCGGTCATGAAACTGCCTGCTTTGCTCGCGAGCAACAGCGCCAGCCCGGCGATGTCCTGAGGCTGGCCGAACCGCCTCAACGGCAAGCGTTCGCGCACGGAATTCGCGATCTGGACGTTCTCGGTCAGCGCTTTTGCAAAGTCAGTCTCGATGATGCCCGGTGCGATCGCATTGATCCGTATGTTCGAAGGACCGTGTTCAACAGCAAGATTTCGCACCAGCGCCGCTTCGGCCGCCTTGGAAATGCCGTAGGCGCCGATCGTGCCATTGCCCCGCAAGGCCGCAATCGAGGACAACACGACGATTGCGCCATTTGCGCGCAATGCCATGCCTGGAATTACCATGTTGCACAACTGCCAGGTGCTGCGCAGGTTGGTGCCCATGATCTTGTCCCACGCCTCATCCGTGCATGCAGCCAAAGGCCCGTAAACCGGATTGATCGCCGCATTTGCCACCAGGATGTCGATCGTGCCGAACGCCGCGACAGTCTGATCAACCAACGACTGCAGCTCTTCCTTCCGGCCTATGTTGCAGGCCACAGCAATGGCCCGCCCGGGCCCATGCTGCGACTCGATTTCATTTCTTACCCGCTCGCATGCATCGAGCTTGCGGGATGAGATGACCACGCGTGCCCCGGCCTCGGCAAAAAGCGCCGCAATCGCTCGCCCGATGCCCCGCGAAGATCCAGTTACGAGCGCCGTCTTTCCCGACAGATCGAAGGTTGGAAGTGTCACCGCGCTTTCCTCCACATGTTGTTGTTTATTTCCCGTCGACGGCGCCTTCCCACATCGCTAGTTCAAGCAGCTCTATGCTTCAACTGCATGGTGTCGCCATGCGCCGGGTCACCTTCGATCGTGCGAGCACGCATCGATTTGAAAGCCGGATCCTCGCGGCAAATACTCAACGGCCATAAATCGACTGCGGCCCATCGTATCCGCGTTTCCGCCTCCAACCGTGAACCATGGAAAACCGCCATTGCAGCCACGACGGCGACCAACAGCCAAGGTGCCGGCAGAACCGCCGGCTTGCGCCCGGCAAGCATCCGCATGGCAACCGCACCAACCACCCCCACGCCCGCGCCCACGATGACGTCAGCCAGCGTGTGAACCCCAAGGCCGAGCCGTGTCAGCGCGATCAGCAGCGCTACGGCCCCGCCCCAGCAGGCCGCAACGACAGCGGCCCTTCTAGATTCCGGCGCTACAAACGCCAGTATGCCACCGTAGACTACGGCCGACGCAGCGGTGTGTCCGCTCGGACTCGCCAGGCCCACCCAAGGCAGCAGGTGCCCACAGGCGAAGACGACGATCTTGAGCACCAGCATTACGCCGAGGACGGACCCAACACCCGCAGCCCACGCGAGCGCGCCCCTGCGCCACCCGGTGGCAAGGAACACAGCGAGGACCATAATTGCCACCGGCAGGATCACCGCTTCGTCTGCAAAATCGGTCACGAATTGCATCAGGCTACCCAGTATCCTTGGCTCAGGGGCCTTCTAGGCACACGCTCCGGAAGACGCCAAAATCGCACCGGCAGGTGTTGTCGGAAGCCGTCCGATCGCGCACCCTCGGCCGCAAGAATACGACAATAGCGGAGACGTCCAGTGAGCGGCTACGACTTTCCCCTAATCATAAAGTATCTCCTGACCGGTCCGCTTCGCCAGCATCCGAAACAGGAAATCGTCTACCGCGACCGTCTGCGACTAACCTACCACGAATTTGGCGAACGCGTTCATCGCCTCGGATCGGCCCTCCAAGCTGCGGGTGCCAACCCAGGCACGACCATCGCGGTGATGGATTGGGACAGTCATCGTTACCTCGAATGTTTTTTCGCAATCCCGATGTCTGGAGCCATTCTGCAGACGGTCAACGTCCGGCTCTCGGCCGAGCAAATTCTCTATACTTTGAACCACGCTGAAGCGGAAATAATATTGTGCAATACCGAGTTTGCTGCACTGCTGCACTCGCTTGCACCGATGCTGACAACAGCAAAGATTTTTATCTGCCTCAGCGACGAAAATCAGCTTCCTGAGGATAGATCAGGCGAAGGTTTCAAGTGGTACGGCGAATACGAAGCGATGCTCGCCGCAGCCAGTCCTACTCACGAATTTCCTGATTTTGACGAAAATACCAAGGCAACGACGTTCTACACAACCGGTACGACTGGAAACCCTAAAGGCGTTTACTACACGCATCGCCAGATCGTACTGCATACGCTCGCTGGGCTTGGCGTGCTGCCGTTCGTCGCCGGTGATGTCTACATGCCAATTACGCCGATGTTCCACGTGCATGCATGGGGGAATCCCTACAACGCGACCATGCGCGGCATCAAGCAGGTCTATCCCGGACGCTACCAACCAGAACTCCTGGTCAAGCTATTCCAAGACGAGGGTGTAACGTTCTCGCATTGTGTTCCGACCATCCTGCAGATGTTTCTGAGCGCTGCCGACGGTGTCGACCTGTCGCGCTGGCGTGTTGTAATCGGTGGCTCGGCTCTCCCGCGCACCTTGGCAAAACAGGCCCGCGATCGCGGCATCGACATCTTCGCCGGCTACGGCATGTCGGAGACCGGGCCAATGGCGACCGTCGCGATCGTGCCGCCCGAACTGCGCGAGGATGCCGAAACCGAGCTCTCCTACCGGTGCCGGGCCGGCCGGCCGGTACCATTGTGCGAGGTGCGCGTCGTGGATGCGGACATGCGCGATCTGCCACATGACGGCGTCGCCACCGGAGAGATCGTCATGCGCTCGCCGTGGCTGACGGCCGGTTACCTGAAGAATGAAGCCGCGAGCGTCGAACTCTGGCGCGGTGGTTGGCTACACACCGGCGACATCGGCGCCATGGACGAGCATGGATTTCTGATCATCACCGACCGAATCAAGGATGTCGTCAAAACCGGTGGCGAGTGGGTTTCCAGTTTGCAGCTTGAGGACATCATCTCCGAACACCCTTCGGTCCGGGAGGTCGCAGTCATTGGTGTCAAGGATGCCCGCTGGGGCGAACGACCCATCGCGATCGTCGTGAGCCGGCCCGGCGAACCGCAGAACCCTGAATCCTTGCACGCGCATGTGATGGAGCGCGTGGAGCAGGGTATCATTTCCAAATATGCCCTGCCGACTCGAATCGAGTTCGTGGACGCAATTCCCCGCACCAGCGTCGGGAAGCTCGACAAGAAGGTACTCAGAACCCGGTTCGGCCCTTCTCCTTAGATGCTACCCTGCTCCGCCCTGGCCACCTGAACACGTCCGGGGAGCCTTTGGCGAGTTGGCGCGTTGTTGGGTTAATAGCCCAACCCATACCATGGCACTCGATCTGCAGTGTTAGCCTCCGTAAACGCCGATCGCCAACGCCCCCACAAGCAACAAAAAACAGCCGCCCACCTAAACCGGAGCCCTGATGCCTTCCCCGCTCAGTCACACCCACCGCATGGCAACCGGAATCACCGGGCTGGACGTGATACTCGGCGGCGGTCTGACGCCGAACCGGATGTACCTGGTGGAAGGCTCTCCTGGGTCCGGAAAAACGACACTCGCACTACAATTCCTGTTGGAAGGCGTCCGCCAAGGTGAACGTGGCCTCTACATAACACTGTCGGAGACAGAGAACGAACTCCGGGAGGTCGCTGCCTCGCATGGCTGGTCACTCGACAACCTCGACATCTTTGAACTCGTGAACCAGGAAGGGCTCGACCCAGACAGCGAACAGTCGATCCTGTATCCGTCCGAAATAGAACTCGGCGAGACGACACGTGGTGTCATGGCAAAGGTCGAGGAGAACGCGCCGACCCGCCTTGTCTTTGACAGCCTGTCGGAGATGCGCCTGCTGGCTCAAAATCCCCTCCGCCACCGGCGTCAGGTGCTAGCACTCAAGCACTTTTTCGCACGCCGCAACTGCACTGTGCTTCTGCTTGACGATCAGACGTCCGAAGCCGGCGACCTCCAACTGCACAGCATAGCGCATGGCGTCGTCACTCTCGAGCAGGCGCTGCAAGAGTTCGGCCCGCAACGCCGACGGCTCAAGGTTGTGAAGATGCGTGGGATCCGTTTCCGCGGCGGATATCACGACTTCAATCTCAACACGGGTGGCATCGTCGTGTTTCAGCGCCTGGTGGCTGCCGAACATGGGCAGGCACTGTCAACCGGGTTTGCAACAACCGGGTCCAAGGAGCTCGACCTTCTACTCGGAGGCGGTCTGACGAACGGTACAAACACGTTGCTGATCGGGCCGTCCGGCGTCGGCAAGACGACTACCGCCGTGCGCTGCATGCTTGCGGCCTTGGAGCGCGGCGAAAAAACCGCCCTCTACCTCTTCGATGAAAACCTGTCCACCCTCAGGCTTCGCTCTGCAGCACTCGGCATGAACCTCGAGACGCACCTTGAGAGCGGCAATCTGCTGCTCACGCAAATCGATCCGGCCGAGCTCTCGCCTGGTGAATTTACGTCTCGCGTGCGTGCAGCGGTTGAAGAGGAGAACATACGCTTCGTCGTGATCGACAGCCTAAACGCCTACATGCAAAGCATGCCCGGTGAGAAATACCTCCTGCTGCAGATGCACGAGCTACTCACCTATCTGCACATTAAGGATGTCCTTACCCTGCTCATCCTCGGGCAACATGGCCTCATCGGTGACATGCGGAGCGATGTGGATTTGAGCTATCTCAGCGATACCATCCTGTTGTTCAAGTTCTTCGAAGCCCGCGGCGAGGTGCAAGCCGCAGTTGCCTGCGTGAAGAGCCGCACCGCGGAGCACGAACGCACAATCCGGCAGTTCCGCCTGGGAGCTCACGGACTTCAGATCGGTCAGGCTCTCACCGACTTCGAGGGCGTGCTTGGTGGCCTTCCGTCGTACCGCGGCACCATATCGATGCTCGGCGATAATAAGGCCATCCCCTGACCGACGCGGAAGAACGCCTGCTCGTCTTGGCACCGCGTGGCCGCGATGCGCAGGTGATTGTTCAGGTGCTTTCCCGCCTCGAATTTTCTTGCCGCACTTGCACCTCCCTCAGTGCACTTGTGGTCGAATTAAACGCAGGTGCCGCTGCCGTGGTGATCACCGAAGAAGCCCTTGCGCAGGGAGAAGCCGGCGCAGGTGATCTTGGTGGGCTCGGAAGCTGGCTGGATGAACAACCCGCGTGGTCCGATCTTGCCTTTATAGTACTTGTTACGCATCGCGTAGGCCGGCGCTCGATCGACGCTGCAACCCGCCTGGAAAGGCTCGGGAATGCCGTGCTGCTTGAACGGCCGCTAAACGCCGAGACGCTTCTCAGTGCCAGCCAAGCCGCACTCCGGGGGCGACGGCGGCAATATCAGGCCAGGAATAAATTGCTGGAGCTTGCTGAGGCGGAGGAAAAACTTCAGCGCTTGAACGGCACGCTTGAAGCGGGCATTGCCGCGCGAACATCCCAGCTGCAACAGGCGAACGAACGCCTTCGATCCGAAATAGCCGAACGCCGACGGGCGGAAGAAGCCGTTGTTCAAATGCAGAAGATGGAGGCGATCGGTCATCTGACGGGCGGCATTGCGCACGACTTTAACAATCTGCTGACAGCAATCGTCGGCAACGTCGAGATGATCCAACGGCGCACCAGCGACGAGCGCATCCGCCGGATGGCCGGCTATGCGCGCGAGGCGGTGGATCGCGCAACCCGGCTCACCGGACAATTGCTCGCATTCTCCAGAAGCCAGCAGCTTGATCTCAGGCCGGTCGCAATCGATAACCTGATTGCCGGCATGGAAGACCTATTGGCACGTTCTATCGGTCACTCGATAGAACGGCGGACGCACCTGAATGCACAGGAAGCCTCTGCAAATGCCGATGCCAATCAGCTTGAACTGGCCGTTCTCAACCTGGCGATCAACGCACGCGACGCCATGCCAGATGGCGGTATCCTCACCATTTCCACGCGTCAAGAAATTGCACCGGCTGGCGGCGACCTCGAGCCTGGCGCTTATATCGTCATCAGTGTCGCCGACACAGGGGGCGGTATTCCGCCCGAACTGCTCAGCAAGGTTTTCGACCCATTCTTCACGACCAAACCCATGGGCCGCGGAACTGGCCTCGGGCTCAGCCAAGTCTACGGCATCGCACGCCAATCAGGCGGCATTGCCAGGGCGAGAAACGGCGCCACAGGCACATTCGAGCCCGCCGGAGCCAACATCGAGATCTGGCTCCCGTCCGCTGCTGCAGCGGCGACCGTCCATAATGAGCCCGACAAGCACTCTGCCCTCATTCAAGGTCACGGCGAACGCATCCTCGTCATCGACGACGATGCAGATGTGCGCCGAACGATCGTGACGAGTCTCGATGGGCTCGGCTACACAGTAACCGAGGCTGAGCATGGCGAGGCGGGCCTCGACCGGCTGCAAAGCGACGCGCCACAAATCATGATCGTCGATTTTGCCATGCCCGGCGCAGACGGCGCTGTCATCGCCGCGCGCGCCAAGGCTTTGCAGCAGGACCTGCGCGTCATTCTCGTCACAGGTTATGCGGAAGCCGGTGCTATCGAAAGCCTACGGGACACCGACATGGTCCTTCGCAAGCCATTCGCCCTCATTGAGCTCAGCGACGCAGTTCAGCGCTGCCTATAGCGGCAACAAGCAAGCTCAATAGCCAACGCCCGCTAGATCATCATTCGATCGAACGGGTTAACCTGTCGATAAAGATGCCCGCTAAGTAAAAGACTAGACCTTGCCATCAAGGCAACGCCACGCAAACGTAAACGCGTCGAACAACCATTGCCTGTCGAAGGTCGGGGCACCAGTGGCTTTCAGCTTTCCTTCGGCCTGAGCCAGCTGCATCACGATGGCAAAGGCAACACTCTCGCGGCTCTCACCGACTGTTGGTGCAGCCATGAGCAAAGTCTCCATTACAAATCGATTGCGCGTGTAACGCACCGCGCTTGCCGTGTCATGGCCGGGAGGCCCGCGCTACGCACACCGCGCGCGATTGTTGCCGGTCAGCCGCACTATAGAGCGTCCCGTCTATAATCGCTATGGGCGGCCTAGCCGCACAGCGGAAATTTGGCGCACCCGGAAGGACTCGAACCTCCAACCCCCAGATTCGTAGTCTGGTGCTCTATCCAATTGAGCTACGGGTGCAGCAGAGGGCGCGGATTAGCCCAACAAGCAGGCTGCCGCAACCCCCGCAGAAACGGTGGCTCAGCCTTGGCTCTTCTCAAGCTCACGCAGCACCGCTTCGCCCATGACGCCAGTGCCGACGCGTGCCGCACCCGGCGCCATGATGTCCGCAGTACGAAGTCCATTCGCCAAAACCCGGATAATCGCCCGCTCGATTTCGGCTGCCTCTTCTTCCATGCCGAAGGAGTAGCGCAGCAGAAGCGCGAAGCTCAGGATCTGCGCGAGCGGATTGGCAATGCCACGACCCGCGATATCGGGCGCGCTGCCATGGATTGGCTCATAGAGCGCGTGCCGGCCGCCATCCGGGTGCACGGCCCCCAGCGTCGCGGACGGCAACATGCCCAAGCTGCCGGTGAGCATGCCTGCGAGGTCGGACAGGATGTCGCCGAAGAGGTTTGTGGTAACCACGACATCGAACTGCCGCGGATTGCGCACCATCTGCATTGCGCAATTATCAGCCAGCACATGCATCAGCGGCACAGACGCGTATTCGCGATCCCGTAGAGACGTAATCGTCTGCCGCCACAGCAACCCGCTCTCCATCACATTGGACTTCTCGACGCTGGCCACACCTCGTCCGCGCTTCAATGCCAGCTCGAAGGCCACCCGGCCAACGCGCTCGATCTCCGAGGTGGTATAGACCTCCGTATTGACGCCTCGCCGCTGGCCGTCGGGCAACGTCTCCACGCCGCGTGGCTCACCGAAATAGATCCCGCCGGTGCTCTCCCGCACAATCATCATGTCGAGCCCGCGCACGATCTCGGGCTTCAACGGGCTCGCCGCCACAAGTGGGTCATAGACGATTGCGGGGCGAAGATTGGCGAACAGCTGCAACTCACGGCGCAAACCGAGGATCGCCGCCTCAGGCCGCTTGTCGAAGCCAATATTATCCCATGCAGGGCCTCCGACAGCGCCGAACAGGACGGCATCCGAGGCCTTCGCCAACGCGATCGTGCTGTCACCAAGCGGCGTGCCGCGAGCCTCGATAGCTGCCCCTCCGACCAGATCCTCCTCGATTTCGAAGCGCACGCCGCGCCTCCTGTCGAGCCAGTCGATGACGCGTTTCACCTCGCGCATCACCTCGGGTCCGATGCCATCTCCGGGTAGCAGCAGAAGTTTCTTGTCGCTCATGATCTCGGTTCCCGCCGGCTCAGAGGGCCGGGCCGGCCCCAAAAATCAGATTATGTGGCCCTCTTAACCTGAATATCAGACATATCGCTGAATCGTCTGAATTTCTCCTGTTTTATCAGGGCAGCCAAGGTTGTTCCAAATGCCGTCGCGCTTCATAAGCCGTGATCGCCGCGCCGCGCTGCAGCGTCTGCCCAATCTCATCCAGCCCATTGAGAAGCATGTGACGCCGAAGAGGATCGATCTGGAACGGGATCGTCTCGCCACCCGGCCGAACTATGATCTGACGCTCGAGATCAACCGTCAGACGGGCGTTGCCGCCCATGGCCGCGTCAGCCATCAACATGTCGCATGACGCACGGGGAAGGCTGACCGCCAGCACGCCATTCTTGAAGCAATTGCCGTAGAAGATGTCGGCAAAATCGGGCGCGATCACGCACCGGATGCCGAAATCAAGCAGCGCCCATGGCGCATGCTCACGCGACGATCCACAGCCGAAGTTCTCGTGTGCAAGCAGGATTTCCGCGTGCCGGAACGGTTCGCGGTTGAGCACGAAGTCCGGCCGCTCGCCGCCCTGCTCATCGAACCGCAGGGTGTCAAACAAGTGCGCGCCGAGCCCGCTCCGCTTGATCGTCTTCAGGAAACGCGCCGGAATGATCTTGTCGGTATCGACGTTGCTAAGCGGCAGCGGCGCCGCGATGCCTGTCAGCGTCGTGAAAGCCCGCATCAGCCGAAATCCCGGACATCGGCCAGGCGGCCGGTCACAGCCGCCGCCGCTGCCATCGCCGGCGACAGCAGATGGGTGCGTCCGCCCGGCCCCTGACGCCCCTCGAAATTCCGGTTGGACGTGCTGGCACACCGTTGCCCGGGAGTGAGCTTGTCCGGGTTCATGCCCAGGCACATGGAACAACCAGGTTCGCGCCATTCGAAACCGGCATCGAGAAATACCCGATCGAGCCCCTCGCGCTCAGCCTGCAACTTGACCAGACCAGAGCCGGGCACGACCATCGCCCGCACACCGGGAGCGACACTCCGCCCCAACGCGACAGCAGCAGCCGCACGCATGTCCTCGATCCGCGCATTGGTGCAGCTGCCGATGAACACGACATCAATTGCGATATCCGTCATCTTACGCCCGGCTTTGAGGCCCATGTAATCGAGCATGCGCTGCAAATCGGCACGACGTGCCGCGTCCGGCAAGAGCGCGGGATCGGGAACGCTGCCGGTAATCGGCGCCACTGTTTCGGGGCTCGTCCCCCACGTCACCATCGGCACGATCTCGCTGGCGTTCATCACGACGACCCTGTCATACACGGCGCCCTCGTCGCTGGGCAGCGTGCGCCAGTACGCCACTGCATGATCGAACGCCTCTCCCTCCGGAGCGTGCGGCCGTCCACGAACATACTCGAACGTCAAGTCGTCCGGCGCGATCAGCCCAGCACGCGCACCCGCTTCGATGGACATGTTGCAGACCGTCAGGCGCCCGGCCATGTCGAGTGCGCGGATTGCCTCGCCCGCATATTCAATGACATGGCCGGTGCCGCCAGCAGTACCGATCCGGCCGATGATGGCCAGCACCAGATCCTTCGCCGTCACACCAGGTGCCAGCTTGCCGTCCACTTGAACCTTCATGTTCTTCGCAGGACGCAGCTGCAAAGTCTGCGTCGCCAGCACGTGTTCGACCTCTGATGTGCCGATGCCGAAAGCCAGCGCTCCGAGCGCACCGTGCGTCGACGTATGGCTGTCGCCACAAACAATCGTCATGCCGGGCAACGAGAGACCAAGCTCCGGCCCGACGATGTGCACGATACCCTGCCGCGCATCGCGCAGCGGAATGTAAGGCACTCCGAACTCGGCAACGTTGGCTTCCAGGGTCTCGACCTGGAGCCTGCTTTCGGGCTCCGCAATCGGCTGGCTGCGATCACTCGTCGGCACGTTGTGATCAGTCACCGCCATGGTGGCGGATGGGCGCCTCACCGACCGTCCCGCTGCCCTAAGCCCCTCGAACGCCTGCGGCGACGTCACCTCATGAACGAGGTGCCGGTCGATATACAGGATGCAGGTGCCGTCATCGAGCTTCTCGACAACATGCGCATCCCAGATCTTGTCAAACAGGGTGCGGGGCATGGTCTCTTCCCTCTGTAGGAAGCCGCACGACGCAGCGGCCCCCGTTTGCCGCCTACAGGTCAGCGGCGCTTCAGGCCGCCGGCGTCTCGCGCGCCTTCTCGGCAATACGTGCCGACTTGCCGCGACGGCCACGCAGATAGTACAGCTTTGCCCGGCGAACATCGCCCCGGCGGATCACTTCGATCTGCGCAATCACGGGCGAATACAGCGGGAAAACCCGCTCCACGCCCTCGCCATAGCTAATCTTGCGAACAGTGAAATTGCTGTTCAAGCCACGGTTGCTGCGAGCAATGCAGACGCCCTCATAGGCCTGAACGCGGCTACGCTCACCTTCGACCACCTTGACGGAGACGCGAACCGTATCACCCGGCGCGAAAACCGGCACCGCGCGGATCGCAGAAAGCCGCGCGACCTCCTCGGCTTCGTAGGTTTGTATGATGTTCATTGTCGTGGTCCTCTCTCGCAGTCCGGTTACGGCACGATGGCCGAAGGTGCAATCTTCGCAGTGTAGGTGGACCAGAGGTCCGGCCTGCGCTCGCGCGTGATCTTTTCCGATGCCGCCTGACGCCAGGCGGCAATGGCAGCGTG
>CAZZVF010000003.1:0-35424 GCA_964657355.1 uncultured Buchnera sp. | reverse complement strand
CGGCGTACTGTTCCAGGGCGGCGCGCTGTGGAGTTCCATGACCGCCGAACAGAATGTCTCGTTGCCGCTGCAGATGTTTTCCCGACTCGCGCCGGCCGAGATTGCTGCCCTCGCCAAGCTGAAGCTGGCGCTCGTCGGCCTCGATACCGGTGGCGATGCCATGCCCGCCGACCTCAGCGGCGGCATGGCCAAACGTGTCGGCCTGGCGCGCGCGCTGGCGCTGGAGCCGGACATGCTGTTCCTGGACGAACCGTCCGCCGGCCTGGACCCCATCTCCTCCCGCCGCCTGGACGACTTGATCCAGGTTCTGCGAGACGGCCTGGGTGTGACTGTGGTGATGGTCAGCCACGAGTTGCCCAGCCTGCTCGCCATCGCCGACGACGGAATCTTCCTCGACGCAGACACGCAAATGCCGATCGCGCACGGATCACCCACAGCGTTGCGCGACAGCTGCACCCACCCGACCGTGCATGCCTTCATGAACCGCATTTTACCGCCCAAAGCGGGAGAGGCTGCACATGGCTGAGCGCAAGTCCCTTGCTGTCGGCATCTTCGTGCTCGGCGGTCTGGCGCTGGGAGTGGCCGCGATCCTGGTCTTCGGTGGCGTGCGCCTATTCACCACCACCGTTCCCGTCGTGGCGTATTTTCCGGGCTCTGTCGCGGGCCTCGCCGTTGGCGCGCCGGTGACGTTTCGCGGCGTGAAGGTGGGCACCGTCAAAAGCATGCGCGTGCATGTAGAGCTGTCCGATCTCCACGCCGTGATCCCCGTGTATCTGGACCTCGATCCAGGGCAGCTTGCCTGGACGAACGGCACTCCGGCGCCCGGCAACGCGGAGCTGAGACGCGCCGTGCATGCCGGGCTGCGCGCGAAGCTGGTGGCGCAAAGCCTGGTCACCGGGCAGCTCGCCGTCGATCTCGATTTCCGCCCCGGCGCGGTGCCGGCTGCGGACCCAGGCGGCGTGCTGGAAATCCCCACCGTCACCTCGGACATGCAGCATCTGAAGGACCAGCTGACCGAGCTTAATTTGCCTGGGCTCGCGGACAAGGCATCGCATGTGCTGACCGCCCTGCAGCGCATCCTGGACGACCTCGGCGGCACGACCCAACCTTTGACGCATTCCTTGATGCTGGTCACCACGGACGCCCGTACAGCCTTGCAGGCCGCGACAGTCGCCGTCCGCTCGGTCCAGGCGGATGCCGCCAGAACGCTCGGCGGCGTGGACGAGCTCCGGCTGGCCGGCAGCCGCCAACTGGCCGAGTCAGGCGCGCGGCTCGATCTCGTGCTCGCCCGGGCCGCCACCGCGCTGGCTCAGGCCGACACGCTCACCGCATCGCTGAACACTGCACTGGCCGCACGCTCGCCCGAGCGTGCGGACCTCCGGGCAACCCTGCGCGACCTGGCCGCCAGCGCCAGCTCGCTGCGCAGTTTCGCGCGTGACCTGCAACGCAATCCGGCCGCCGCGCTGCTGGGGCACGCACCGAAATGAAAAGCATGACCTGGACGGCGCTGGGCACCGCCGCATGGCTGACCGCCTGCGCGTCCGGCCCACCCACCCGGCTTTTCCTGCTCGGGACTCCTGCGTCGACGGACGGTCCTCAGGCCACCGACGGGGTGCCGATACCGCTGCAAACCGTGCTGATCCCGGATTACCTCGACACCACCGACATCCTCGCACGCACCGGCCCGCATGAGATCACTGCCAGCCCGACCGGGCGCTGGGGCGAACGCCTGTCGCAAGGCATCACCCATGCGCTGCAGGCCGACTTGGCGGCCCACATGCCCGGCGCTGCCACCTCGCAGCTGCTCGTCACTGTGGACGCGTTCGATGCCTGGACAGACGGACACTGCGTCCTGACCGCACATTGGACATGGCTTGGCTCGTCCGGCGGCGGTGATCGGGGTGTGTTCACCAGCCCACCTGCTGCGTCTGGGCCCGTGGGCGACGCTGGCCTGGTGACGGGAATGGCGGCTTCGGTCGATCTGCTGGCAACACACATCGCGGCGGATTTGCAAGCCGGACGTGCGAGTTGAGGAAGCAAGATCTTATTTTTCGAGAAAAAGAAGCAAAACGCTTTTCTCCGCACGCTCTTCCGCGAATTAATCGGGGACGAGGACCGCCGCGCCTTCGAACCGGCCGGCGCGTAGATCAGCCAGGGCCTCGTTGGCTTGCGAGAGCTTGTAGCGTGTCGTCCGAGTTTTGACGCCGATTTCTGGCACCAGCTTCAGAAAATTTAGCCCATCCTGGCGCGTGAGGTTCGCCACCGAGACGAGCTCGCGGTCCTCCCATAGCAGGCTGTAGGCAAAGCTCGGAATATCGCTCATGTGGATGCCGGCACAAACCACCCGGCCGCCCTTTTGCACAGCCTTCAGCGCGGTCGGCACAAGGTCGCCCGCCGTCGCGAATATGACGGCGACATCGAGCAGCCGGGGCGGCGTCTCGTCCGAACCGCCCGCCCATGCAGCACCCAGGCTGCGGGCAAAATCCTGCGCCGCATGGTCACCGGGCCGCGTGAAGGCGCACACCTCGCGTCCCTGCCAGCGCGCGACCTGTACCAGGATATGCGCGGCGGCACCGAAACCATACAGTCCCAGTCTGCGTCCTTCCCCTGCGATACCGAGCGCTCGCCAGCCGATCAATCCAGCACATAGCAGTGGGGCGAGCGCCACATCGTCCCCGGCCTCACCCAGCGGGAAGGCGAAGCGTGCGTCCGCGATGACGGCACTCGCGAAACCGCCATCGCGTGTGTAGCCGGTGAACAGCGGCGCGTCGCACAGATTCTCCCGGCCACCCACGCAGTATGGGCAGATACCGCACGTATGCCCAAGCCAGGGCACGCCGACGCGGTCGCCTACTTTGAGGCCCATTCCATCCGGACCGACCGCATCGATGCGGCCGACGATCTCATGGCCGGGAATGATCGGTGTCAACGGATTTGGCAGTTCACCGTCGAGGACATGCAGGTCCGTGCGGCACACACCGCACGCGGCCACTTTCACGCGTATCTGTCCGGGTCCCGGATGGCGGTCCGGCAGCTCCGTCCATTCCAGCCTGCCGCCGGGGTGTTTCAGAACCATCGCGTGCATGAACAGCTCGATTCAGTGGGACAGCAGGGAGCAGCCGGTCCCGTGCTGTAGGACATAGCAAGAGCCTCCCGACGCCGGTACGTGCTTGTCTATTCGGTGCGGGAGCAACGGTATTGCGCATCGCACGTCTCCGGCAGGCTCGGAAAACACGCACTGGCAGCGCCTGAGTAGTTTCCGAGGGCTGACCGGCGACCCACTTCGATGCAGAAGCAGGCTAGAGCATCATCCGACCAGACGGGATCACCCGTCGGATAAAGATGATCGCTAAAGCAAAGAGCTAGAGCATTTTCCGGCAGGCATCGTGATCCAATTAAGGTCGGAAAATGCTCTAGGCAAGCCTCGAAATAGCACAGGCGTATTCACCACCAGGCGGACGCTTGTCCGGCCGCAGACGCCGGAGACCGCATGCATCTCGATCCGCTCTTCCTGTCCCGCCTGCAGTTCGTGTGGGTCATCGCTTTTCACATCCTGCTGCCGGCCTTCACCGTCGGCCTGGCCTCGTACATCGCCTTCGCGGAGGCCATGGGGTTCTTCACGGGGCGGGCGATCTACACGCGCATCTCGATATTCTGGATCAGGATATTCTCGGTCGCCTTCGGCATGGGCGTGGTGTCCGGCATCGTGATGCCGTTCCAATTCGGCACCAACTGGAGCCGCTTTTCGGACGCGACCGCGAACGTCATTTCCCCCCTGCTGGCCTACGAGGGGCTGACCGCGTTCTTCCTCGAGGCGACGTTCCTCGGCATCCTGCTATTCGGCCGCAAGCTGGTGCCGCCCTGGGTGCATCTGGTCGCCACCTTCGCCGTCGCGCTCGGCACGCTGTCGTCCTCGTTCTGGATATTGGCGGCCAATAGCTGGATGCAGACTCCAGCAGGCTATGAGATCGTGGATGGCCGGTTCTTCCCAGCGGATTGGTGGCGCGTCATCTTCAACCCGTCCTTTCCCTATCGCCTCGCACACACCGTCAGCGCCTTCTACATCACGACCGGCTTCGTGGTCCTCGGCATCGGCGCCTGGCTGGTCCGCGCCGGTCGCTTCGTCGACGAGGGGCGCACGATCATGTCGGCGACGCTATGGTTGCTGCTTGTCCTCGTGCCGCTACAGATCGGCCTGGGCGATCTGCATGGCCTGAATACAATGCAGTATCAGCCAACGAAATTGGCGGCCCTGGAAGGCCGTTACGATACCGCCGGGCCCGCGTCGCTCACGCTGTTCGGTATCCCCGACGACACGCACGGAGTCATGCGCGACGAGATCGCCATTCCGCATCTCGGCAGCCTGCTGCTGACACATACGTGGAGCGGCGCGATCAAGGGCCTGAACGACTGGCCTTTGAGCCAGCGGCCTCCCGTGGGACCGCCGTTCTACGGCTTTCGCATCATGGTGGGCGCAGGGTTCCTGATGCTGGCTCTGGTCGTCGCCGGCAACCTGATGCGGCGGCACGGCCGGTTCGCGCGTTCGTCGACGTTCCTCCGCCTTTGCGAATGGTCCGCGCCGCTCGGCTTTGTGGCCGTCCTCGCCGGCTGGACGGTGACGGAGGTGGGTCGCCAACCCTGGACGGTCTTCGGCCTGCTGCGCACGGCGGACTCTCTCTCGCCCTCGCTCACCGGCACCGACGTCCTGCTGTCGCTGATCGGCTATATCGTGGTCTATGCATTGATCTTCCCGAGCGGGTTTCTCGTCATGAGGCGCATCGTCCGAACGGGCCCATACGGAGACGCCGCCGGTGCGCCGGTACAGAGCGGACGTGCGGCACTGCCGATCGACGCACTGCCAGCCGAACGCGCGCTGGAGGTGACATCATGATCCCCGCTTTGCTCTCCGATTTCGTGCCCATCTGGACCGCGATCCTGGCCGTCGGGGTGTTCCTCTATGTGGTGCTCGACGGGTTCGATCTCGGCGTCGGAATCCTCTACCGTTTCGTGCCTGACACCGCCTCGCGAAACCTGCTGATGAACAGCATCGCTCCCGTCTGGGACGGCAACGAGACCTGGCTGATCCTTGGCGTGGTTGGCCTGCTGGTGGCGTTTCCGCTGGCCTTCGCGATCATCATCCCCGCCGTTTATTTCCCTATCCTGATCATGCTCCTGGCGCTCGTCTTCCGCGGCGTGGCGTTCGAGTTCCGATTCCGCGACGCCGAGCACCGCGGTTTCTGGGATCACGGGTTCTTCTACGGCTCCGTCCTGGCGACCTTCGCGCAAGGTGTGCTCCTGGGCGCCTTCATCCAGGGGTTCCGGGTCGAGGGGCGGGTATTCGCCGGCAGCAGCTTCGATTGCTTTACGCCTTTCTCCACCTTGACCGGCGCGGCGCTGGTGTTCGGCTACGGCCTGCTCGGGGCCGGATGGCTTGTGATGAAGACGCAAGGCACGCTGCAGGTGCAGATGCGACGGCTAGGCCTGGCCTGCCTGTGCGGCGTCGTCGCCTGCATCGGTGCCGTCAGTATCTGGACGCCCATCCTGGACGCCGACATCGCCCATCGCTGGTTTTCCTGGCCCGGCACGCTCTGGCTTCTGCCCGTACCGCTGATAACCGCTCTGGTCGCGGTGCTCACAGGACTGGCATTGCGGGGGCGGATGGAAGCGGGCCCCTTCCTGGGCGCCGTCGGCCTTTTCCTGATGTCCTATATCGGCATCGCGATCAGTCTCTGGCCGATGATCGTGCCGCACCATTACGATCTTTGGCAGGCGGCCTCCTCGCCCAAGACGCAGGCCTTCCTGCTGGCGGGAACCGTGTTCCTGCTGCCAACCGTCCTGCTCTACACGGCGTGGTCCTACTGGGTTTTCCGGGGGAAGGTGCGGGCCGACATCGGCTACCATTGAGCGCCATCAATGATCGTTCTCACGTTGAACGCTGGGTCGAGCAGTCTCAAGTTCGCGCTCTTCGAAGGCGAGATGCCGCGCATCTTCCGATGCCCTGCGCGATGGCAATGCCCCCTACTCGGCAGCGATCTTTGCACTCCGAACCGGGCGCACATGCGCTTCGGCGCGGTGAGGCAACCGCCATCCTTTGATGATCGCGTAGATCGCCGGAATGACGAGCAGGGTCAGGATGGTGGATGACACCATCCCTCCGACCATCGGAACGGCGATGCGGCGCATGACCTCGGAGCCGGTGCCCGTACTCCACAGGATCGGCAGGAGTCCCGCCATGATTGCAACCACAGTCATCATCTTCGGCCGCACGCGCTCGACCGCGCCGTGCATGATGGCTCTTTGCAGGTCTTTGCGGCTCAAGATCGCACCTTCAAGACGGCGCCTCTCCCGAACCTCGGTCAGAGCGTGGTCCAGGTAGATCAGCATGACCACGCCGGTTTCGGCTGCCACGCCCGCCAGCGCGACGAAGCCGACCGCCACGGCGACACTCATGTTGTAGCCGAGCAGCCACATCAGCCAGGCACCGCCAACGAGTGCGAACGGCACCGAAAGCATGACGATGAACGTCTCTGTCAGACGGCCGAAGTTGAGGAACAGCAGCACCATGATCACGACAAGGGTTGCTGGCACTACGACTTTCAGCTTGGCCTCGGCACGCTGCAAATACTCGAACTGGCCACTCCACTGAATGTGGTAGCCGGGTGGCATCTTCACTTGCCCTGCCACCTTCGCGGCTGCCTCCGCGACATAGCCGCCCAGGTCGCGCCCTTGCAGGTCAATGTAGATGTAGGCGACTGGTTGCGCGTTCTCCGTCCGGATGCTCGGCGGCCCCGTGGTGATGTGGATGCTGGCGACCTGGCCCAAGGGGATCATGGCGCCGCCCGTCGCAGGCACCAGGACTTGGCTCGCGATCGCTTCCGGGTCCTCACGCAGGCCGCGCGGATACCGCACGTTCACGCCATACCGCTCGCGCCCTTCGACGGTCGTCGTGACCGTTTCGCCGCCAAGAGCGGTTGCCACCACCCTCTCCACGTCCTGGACCGACAGGCCGTAGCGTGCTGCCGCTTCGCGGTCCGTCTCGATCTCCACGTAGCGACCACCTTCCAGCCGCTCGGCGAAGGCGCTCGTAGTTCCGGGCACGTCATGGACTGCGCGCTCGACCTCCGTCGCCAGGCGCTCCAGCACGTGCAGGTCCGGCCCGAAGACTTTCACGCCGACCGGTGTGCGGATGCCGGTCGAGAGCATGTCGATGCGTGCCTTGATCGGCATGGTCCAGGCGTTGCTGACGCCGGGGAGCTGCAGGGCTGTGTTCATTTCCGCAATGAGCTGGTCGAGTGCCTTGCCGGCCGGCCACTCGGAGGGCGGCTTCAGGTTGACCACGGTCTCGCTCATCTCGACCGGCGCTGGGTCGGTCGCGGTCATCGCGCGGCCCGCCTTGCCGAATACGGATTGGACCTCAGGAAAAGACTTGATGATCCGGTCCTGCGTTTGCAGCAGTTCCGCCGCCTTGGTTACCGAAAGCCCGGGCAGCGTCACCGGCATGAACAGCAAGGTGCCTTCGTTCAAGCTTGGCATGAACTCGCTGCCGAGCTGCATGGCCGGCCAGGCCGTGGCACCCAGGATCGCAATCGCGACGATCACGACCAGGACCGGCACCCGCAGGACGACGCGGATCAGGGGCCGGTAGAGCCAGATCAGCGCGCGGTTGATCGGGTTGCGGGCCTCGGAGACGATGCGCCCCCGCACGAAGAACAGCATCAGCACCGGCACGAGCGTGATCGACAGCAGGGCACCGCCCGCCATCGCGAAGGTCTTGGTGTAGGCCAGCGGCTTGAACAGGCGTCCTTCCTGATCCTCCAGCGCGAACACCGGCAGGAAAGCAGCCACGATCACCAGCAGGCTGAAGAACAGCGATGGGCCGACCTCGCGGGCGGCGGCGATCAACGCCGGACCACGCGGCTCGCCGGGTTGGAGACGTTCGACGTGCTTGTGAGCGTTCTCGATCATCACGATCGTCGCATCCACCATCGCCCCGAGGGCGATAGCGATACCGCCCAGGCTCATGATGTTAGAGCCGATGCCGAGCGCGTGCATGCCGGCAAAAGCGATCAGGATGCCGACTGGCAGCGTCAGGATCGCCACCAGGGCGCTCCGGATATGCAGCAGGAAGACGATGCACACGGCGGCGACGATCAGGCTTTCTTCAAGCAGGGTATGCTTGAGGGTGGTGATCGCGCTGTCGATCAGCTGCGAACGATCGTACACGGGCTTGATCGACACGCTTGCCGGCAGGCCCGGCGTAATCTCGGCCAACTTGGCCTTGATGTTGTCGATCGTGGTCAGGGCGTCCGCGCCATCCCGCTTCAGTGCGATGCCGCCGACCACCTCCCCCGTCCCGTTCATCTCGGCAATGCCGCGGCGTTCGTCCGGACCGAGTTCGATGCGGGCCACGTCCCGCAGCAGCACCGGCGTACCCGAGCCGCTCGGATCGGTCTTCAGCACGACCGTCGCGAGATCCCCGATGTTCCTCAGATAGCCGCGGCCGCGGACCATGTATTCGGTCTCGCTCATCTCGATCGTCCGGCCGCCGACATCGTTGTTGCTGGCGCGGATCGCGTCCGACACGCGGTCCAGCGGGATGCCGAAAGCTTGCAGTTTTCTAGGGTCGACGACGACTTGGTATTGCTTCTCGAAGCCGCCGACGCTCGCCACCTCCGCCACGCCTTTGGCGGTCACCAGGCCGTAGCGCACGATCCAGTCCTGGATGCTTCGCAACTCGGCCAGGGTCCGGTTCGCGCCAAGCACGACATATTCGTAGACCCAGCCAACGCCGCTCGCGTCCGGACCCAACGCGGGGGTGACGCCTGCAGGCAGCCGCTTGGCCGCGAAGTTGAGGTACTCGAGCACGCGCGAGCGCGCCCAATAGAGATCGGTGCCGTCGTCGAACACGACATAGACGAACGACACCCCGAAATTCGAGAGGCCGCGCACGACCTTGGCGTGCGGCACGGCGAGTAAGGCCGTCGTGAGCGGATAGGTAACCTGGTCCTCGACTACCTGCGGCGCCTGGCCCGGATACTCGGTATAGACGATGACCTGCGTGTCCGAGAGGTCCGGCAGGGCATCGAGCGGCGTGTTGGCCACCGACCAGACGCCGATGCCCACCATCATCAGGGTGGCGAGCAGCACCAGCATCTTGTTGCGAGCACACAGCTCGATCAGATGGCCGATCATGGCTTGGCCCCCAGCTGACCGGCTTGCGATTTATCGCCGCCGCCGAACCCCTGGAGGGCCGCCCGCAGGTTGCTTTCAGCGTCGATCAGGAAGTTGGCGCCGACCACGACGCGTTCGCCCACTTTGACCCCGTCTCTCACCTGAACCCATCCGTCGCCACGCACGCCCAAGGTGACGGTCCGGGGCTGGAAGCGGCCTCCGCCGGCCGCGACCAGCACGATCTGCCGAGTGCCACTGTCCAGCACAGCCGAGTCCGGCACGGTCAGTACAGGCGTCTCGCCAGCGGCGGCCTCGATCTGCACGTTCGCGAACATTGCCGCACGCAAGACGCCATCCGGATTGGGCAGCACGATCCGTACGCGGGCCGTCCGCGTGTCGGCCGACAGGGACGGATAGACGAACTCCACCCGGCCTTCAAAACTCCGGCCCGGAAACGCGACGAAGGTGGCGCGGGCGGTCTGCCCCGGCGCGATCGCCCCGAGATCCTGCTCCTGCACCTGGGCAATCAACCACAGGCTGGACAGGTCTGCCGTCCTGTAGAGCGCCTCCCCCGCATCGACGCGCATACCTTCCTGCACCGGCTTGTCGATCACGACGCCATCGGCTTGCGCCACGACCGGGATGCGCCGCGCCGACCGGCCGGAGCGCCGCAGACGTGTGATTTCTCCGTCGGGAATGTTCAGCGCACGCAGGCGTTGGAGCGAGGCCAAGCCGATCGCTCCGCCCATCCGGGCGGCGATCAGGTATTCTTCTTCCGAGGTGACCATGTCAGGCGCGTAAATCTCGGCTAGCACCTGACCGCGCTTGACCGGGTCGCCGTTTGCCGCGACGGCCAGGTGCTCAATCCAGCCCGGCACCCGCGTCGTGACCGTCGCCAGTCGCCGCTCGTCGAACTGAAGGGTGCCGATCGCCCGAATAGTGCGGCCGACAGGCGGTCGCATTTCGGCGGCTTCGGTGCGCACGCCGAGTGTCTGGAGGCGGCCCGGCGTGATCCGGACGGTGCCGGGCGGGTCGTCCTGGCTTCCTTCGTCCGCGTAGACCGGGATGTAGGCCATCCCCATGCTGTCGTTCTTGGGCTTGGGCGAGGTGTCCGGCAGACCCATCGGATTGCGGTAGTAGAGGATGCGATGGTCGCCGCCCGATGGCTTTGCCGGCACGGCCGGCACGGCTGAGACCGGCGTGGTGTGTTGTGGCGCGGCATCATCAAAGATCGGCTGATACTCCCGCCCGTCCGAAGTCTTTTTGGGAACGCTCGCGTAGAACGGCTTGCCCCCCGGCTCCTGGTAGAAAAGCGGTCGGCGGGACGGATCGTCAGCTCGGGCAACTCTGACGGAAGCGGCGCAAACCAAAGCCGAAACCAGGAGGAGATGCCGCATCAAAGGTCTCCGCCGATCAAGCGCTCGATCGCGGCAAGCTCGACCTGTTCATCGAGCTGCGCTTGCAGCAGCCGAAGTTCGACGTCGTGCGTCTGATGTTCGACAGCGATGGCGCCCGTCAGATCACCCCGACCCTGGCTGTAACTGGCGAGAACCGTTCGAAACGCCGCGCGCGCCTGCGGCATCGCCTCACGCTCCAGGAGCGCCTCGGTCGCGCGCGCGGCGCGGAACCTGGCAAGGCTCTCGGCCAAGGCGCCCTCGATCTCCAAGCGGACCGCATCATAGCGTTGCTGCGAAGCGCCCAGCTGCGCTGCCGCCTCAAGCTGACCGGCCGCCTCCCGTCCCCAGGGGAGTGGGATGTTCAGGCCGACCGTGGCGGCGAAACCGACCGGCCGGTTGTTGGTCTGGATGAGCGGCCCGGCTCCAACGGTCACGTCCGGGTACCAGGCCTTCTCCGCCAGCGTGCTGCGCGTGCGAGCCGCTTCGATCGTGGCGGTGCTGGCGGCTAGGGTCGGATTGGCCGCGCGAGCACGCTCCACCAGCATCTCCAAGGCCGGTTCCGCGGCTGGAATCGGCCTTGCGCGAGTGGGTTCGGCGAGGGGCGCGCTGGGCGGCCGGCCGACCAGAACGTTGAGGCGGGCACACGCGGCCTCATACGCGCCGGTAAGCCGGACGTCCTCGGTTCTGGCGGTCGTTTCCTCACCGAGCGCTTGGATGACGGCAATCTGGTCTCCGCCGCCCTGCCCATAGCGGGCGGATGCGGCAGCCCGCATCCGGCGCGCCAACCCGGCAATCTCCCGATTCACCGCCAGGTCGCGCGCGGTCAGATAGTATTGCGCGTAGGCAACCTTGATCTTCTCATCCAGATCGTCCTGCGCCGCACGCTCGCGGCCGCGGCTGCCATTCACGTCCGCAAGGGCCGCCTCCCGCCGCAGGCTGCGCTTACCCCACAGCGGGAAGGCCTGGGTCAGCATTACCGAATGGGCGCTGAACACGTTCGGGTCTTTGTAGTAGGTGTAGCTGTCGGTGATGGTTGGATCATCGAGCGCGTCGGCGCCCCCTGCCCTGGCCGAGGCTGCCTCTGTATCCAGGGCGGCGGCCCGCAATGCCGGACTGAGGCTCCGCCCCGCGGCCAGCAGGCCATTAACGGTCGCGCCCAGGGGGCCGGCTGTCTGCGCCCGGGCCTGCGCATAGACTGGGGCAAACGCAGCCAGGCCGAGAGCCAGCACACCGCCGGCTCCCAGCCGCACCCACTGAGTAGTCACCTCACTTCACCAGATCGGCAGTGATCGTGTTGCGAACCGTCTCGGGTTCTCCTTGCACCTTGGCGGCCAGATGGAGCGCCCAGGTGCCGGTCATGCCCGGCTCCACCTCGAAACCGTAGACGCCGTCTTTCGCCGGCATCGCCTTCACGGGAGCCGTCATCGCCATCCCCATCGACCCCATGTCGGCAGAGCTTTCGAAGATCACCGCATCAGGAACGGGCTTGCCGTCGGGAACGTGGACGAGGCGGACCTGCACGATGTCGTGGCCGGCCTGAAGTTGCGGCTTGCCGACTAGCTCGAAACGATAGTCACCGGCCTTGGCAAAGGCGGGCAGGGCGTTGAGCGCGCAAGCGCAGACGAGCGCCGCGGCGCGCAAAGACGTGTGAGAGTCATCGAAATACCCTTCATGACCGCCGATGCACGCAAAGTGCTTGGCGGGCGGTGAACAAAACTGTGTCGACTGGACGCACCTCGGGTGCGCGCCGGATGGACTCAGACTGTTCGGGGCGGAAGGGGCTCGGGTGCGCGCACGAGATCGGCCAGCGTGGACCAAGCCGACCAGTAATCGACGCTGCTGAAATGCACAGCAATGTCGAGGTTCACCGTCCGCGCGGGCAAGGCAGCATCGGTGACACAGCCCATCTGCTTGATACACTCGGACGTCATGCCCTTGCACGGCTGCATGGGCTTATCGGCGTTCATCCTCGCATGCGACATCATCATGTCGCAGGGCATGCCGGCCATCACCGCCGGTGCGGCATACTGCGCCAAGCGCGCGAGCTGGGACGACGTGCCGCCGATGAGGGCGAACGCAATCAGCACGAGTAGGAACTGGCGAAGTCTGTGGACCATCAGGCTTTCGATAGTAGTGTTAGGGCCAAGCCTGACAATGGTTGACCCGAAAATCGTACCGCGCTTGCGACCTTCCCATCACGGCGAGGTCAAGTCCGGCGTTCCCTTGACCTTACCATAATGGGAAGCCCCATGTCTCTCACCGGGCCGGCGATGCGTCCACGAGAGTTGTCATCGACCAGCATCGGCACGGTCACGACGCCGCCCTCGCAAGTTGCTGCGGCGACAGAGACCGATCGGTCTGCGCCATGACGGTCGACCTGGCAACGTCCAAGCACCGTGCCTCGCGGACAAGACGTACGCCCGGCCCGCCGCCAAGGCAGCCGGCGGCAAGAGGTCGCGCGTCCACCGGTTAGAGACTGTTTGAGAATGTGGGACGGCGAGTCAGAGGCACCTTTTGGTGCCGGTCCAGCGGGGCTTTCCGAGCACCGGAGCAGAGCGGCCTCGTGTGGCCCAAAGCTTGAAAGAGGGAGCACCGGAGCGCAGGAAAATCGCGTTGGATGACCGCCGTCGCGCATTCTCAAACGGTCGCTTAGAGCAGATGCCGGAAACTCAGGTTTCAGGGCAAGAAACCGTCAGGCACCGCTATCGGGGCGTTTGCAACTTCGTTTTACTCAACCTGGACGGGTATTATTACTTTTAACGCTCGTTAGTTTCTGATACACCCTAGCTGGTTGTGCGGTTGGCGTCGGAGTGGGTGAGCGTGGAAAGTCACTTGTGTCGTGGCGGTTGGTCCGCGGTATGAAATGGTTCCTTGGATGCTTCCTGGCTTTCATGCTGTTCGGAGTGGTCGCCAACGCGCAGCCGGCCCAGGACAGCGGAAGGCTGCTCGCGACGTCAGGCGTCAGCCAAATAGAGGGTGCGGCCGGCGGCGGCCTGGCACCCTGGGCGGTGATCACCGGTTACGGCACGCGTGACGCCTTGGGCGGCAATCTGCACGCCACCTATGTGGGCCTGGGTGATTTTGGCCTCGGCAGCGCCGGCGCCAGCATCGGCCTCTATGACCGGCTGGAGCTCTCCTACGCGCATGAATGGTTCGACACCCGTGACGCCGGGGGCCGCCTCGGCATCGGCCACGGCTACACCTTCAACATGGACGTCGTCGGCGCGAAGTTACGCCTGCGCGGCAACGTGGTTTACGACCAGGATAGTTTTTTGCCCGAAATATCCGTCGGCACGCAGTTCAAGGCCAGCGGCAGCCCTTCTCTGCTGCACGCGCTCGGCGCGAAAAGCCCCGACGGCGTCGATTTCTACCTTGCCGCCACAAAACTCTTCCTGGCCGAAGGCCTGCTGGTGAATGCGACGATCCGCGCCACCAAGGCCAACCAGTTCGGCCTGCTGGGCTTCGGCGGCGACCGACACGGTGGCTATTCCGCGCAGTTCGAGGGGTCGACGGCGTTATTGCTGAGCAAGCGCCTCGCGATTGGCGCCGAATTGCGCACCAAGCCGGACAATCTCGGTTTTGCCCGCGAAACCACCGCGTATGACGCGTTCGCGGCCTATTTCGTGACGAAGAACGTCTCGTTCACATTGGCCTTCGTCGATCTTGGGCAGATCGCCCGGCAAGGCGAGCAGAACGGTTTCTATCTTTCCCTGCAAACAGGTTTCTAGTCGATGTTGATGCGCGCGCGCACCCTTGCCTTGCTGCTTCTGGCGCTGTTTCCGGGCAATGCCCATGCCGATGATGCGCTGTTCAACGATCTTGGCCGCCAGCCGGGAGTCGCGCGCATCGCCAGCAACGCGATCGATCTCTATTTCACGGATCCGCGCCTCACGCACGATTTCGACAATATCAACCGCGCGTTTTTCCAACCGCGCTTTACGGCCTATCTCTGCCGCGTCGCCGGCGGACCCTGCGTCTATAAGGGGCATTCAATGTACGCGGCGCATAAGGGCCTGGGCATCAACGAGGCGCGTTTCAACGCCGTTGTCGAAGACCTGCAACTGGCCATGGACAAGGCCGGCGTGTCATTCCGCGTGCAAAACCGCCTGCTGGCCAGGCTCGCTCCAATGGAGCGCGATATTGTCACGCGCTGAGCCGAAGGCGAGCGTTCTGCGGGGCGTGATGCTGGGGAGCGCGATTTTGAACGTGGCCGGCATGGCAGCCGACAGCGTCACCGTGGTCCAGCAGCATCGCGCCTTCTCGATCGGCCAGGTCACTATCGGGCAGAGCAGCAAGTTGCAATTTAGCAACGAAGACGATTTCGCGCATGAACTCTTTGTCGAATCCCCCAGCTTCACTTTCGAATCCGACGAGCAGGAGCCCGGGCAGACTCTGGCCATCACCTTCACCGCGCGTGGCCACTTCACCGTCCGCTGCCACATCCACCCGAAAATGCAACTCGACGTTGATGTGCAATAGGCCGCCCAAATGACGATCCGGCTCCAGATATTGCTGGGTTGTCTGGCGCTGACCCTGCTGACCTTCCTGCTGGGTGTCCATGCGCAGGATGCCGAGCGCAGGCTGGGCCGGGCGGCGCTGGACATCTACGACAATGCCTTCATGGCGGTGAGCTACCTGCGCTCCGCAGAGGTGGAGTTCGGCCATCTGGCCGATAACGCGCGCCAGCCTGGCTGGACGGCAGCAAGCGCCGCAGAGGCCGGGCAGGAAGTGCTGACGGATCTGGACGTGGCACGCGACCGGGCGATGTCGCCGAACGGGCGCCGCGAGGTTGCCGCCCTGCAGAAGCTGATTACGACCTTGCTGCCGCATCTGCAGGACGATGCGGCAGGTGCGAAGGCCGCGCGTGCGGCCTTTGACCGCCTGGTAGAGATCTTCGCCGGTGATGCCTATCACTACCGCAAGGGCATTGGCGACATGGTCAAAAGCCAGATACGTGACAGTTCGGTGGCGATCTGGATCAGTCTGATCGCGGCCCTGGCCATCACCTTGCTGGTCGGTCGGCTGATCGCGCCGCCGGTGCTAGACGCCTTGCGGGTGGCGCAATCCATCGCCGGCGGCAACCTCGACAACCCCATCAATGCGCGCGGCCGCAGCGAGACCGCCGATCTGCTGCGTGCGCTGGCGGTGATGCAGCACAGCATCGCCGCGGGTATCGCGCGGATCAAATCGCTGATGGACCAGATGGCACAGACCCACGCCGGCGAGATGGCCGTACAGCATGCACAGATGGACGCTGCTTTCTCGAACATGGCTCAGGGCCTCTGCCTATTCGGCGCCGACGGCCGCCTGCTGGTCGCCAACCGCCGTTTCTCCGAGATGTTCGCATCGCCCGTGCCCGGGCAGACGAGTGACGAGGTGCTGTCGAGCGTCGGGCTGGAGATGCTGATCGACTCCTGCCGCGACGGGGCGGTGGAAACCATTTCCTGCGAATTGCCAGATGGCCGCGCCATCGCGGTGTCGCATTCCGCCGTGGAAGGCGGCGGCTGGGTGGCCAGCTACGAGGATGTCAGCGAGCGCCATGCCGCCGAGCAGCGCCTGTCCGACATGGCCCGCCACGACCAGCTGACCGGCCTGCCGAACCGCCTGCTTTTCGCCGAGCACATGCGCGCCCTGCTTACCGACTTCCAGCCGCAAGCGGGCGTCGCCCTGCTGTGCATCGATCTCGACCGGTTCAAGATCGTCAACGACACGTTGGGCCACCCGATCGGCGACGCGCTGCTGTGCGTGGTAAGCGAGCGCCTGCGCGGCTGCACCCTCGCCTCGGACATGGTGGTGCGCCTGGGCGGCGACGAATTCGCCATCATCCAGCAGGCGCAACCCGAGGCGGCCACCTCGCTGGCGCAGCGGGTAATTAGTGCACTCGCCGACCCTTTCGACATCGAGGGGCATCGAATCTCCATCAGCGGCAGCGTCGGCATCGCAGTGACCGGTGACGTAATGGCCACTGCCGAGGCACTGCTCAAATCGGCTGACCAGGCGCTGTATCGTGCCAAAGCAGAGGGCCGCGGCGTGTGGCGCTTCTTCGAACCGGACATGGATCTGCGCATGCAGGCGCGCCGGCAATTGGAGTTCGATCTGCGCGAAGCGGTGGCATTGAACCAGTTCGAAGTGTTCTACCAGCCGCTGATGCAGGGCGACGAAGGCATCTCGGGGTTCGAGGCGCTGGTGCGCTGGCGCCATCCAGAGCGCGGGCTGATCGGCCCGTCAGATTTCATCCCGCTCGCCGAGGAGGTAGGGCTGATTCCGGCCATCGGTCGCTGGGTGCTGCAGCGCGCTTGCGCCGATGCGGCCAGGTGGCCGGCGAAGCTAAAGGTCGCGGTAAATCTCTCGCCAAGCCAGTTCCAGGGGCCGCTGGTGCAGGAGGTGACCGACGCGCTGGATGCGAGTGGCCTGCCGGCCAAATTGCTGGAACTGGAGATCACGGAATCGATCATGCTCGCCGATGAGGAACAGGTGCTGAGCACGCTGCACCGTCTGCGCCTCTTAGGGGCCCGCATCGCGATGGACGATTTCGGCACCGGCTATTCCTCGCTCGGCTATCTGCGCCGTTTCCCCTTCGACAAGATCAAGATCGACCAGTCCTTTGTGCGCAACATGACCGAACGCCAGGATTGCCTAGCCATCGTGCGTGCGGTGATCGGGCTCGGGCGTTCGCTCGGCATGTTGGTCAATGCGGAAGGCGTTGAGACCAACGATCAGCGCGAAGCCCTGATCGGCGAAGGATGCCGGGAATTGCAGGGCTATCTGTTCAGCAAACCCAGGCCCGCGAACGAGGTGGCAGAGTTGCTGCGTCGGCTAGGGTGTGCTGCGGATCCGCATGAGATCATGCTGATCGCGGCTAGTTAAGCGTAAAAGAAGTTCTTTTGAAAGAACGGGGGGCGGTCTCCACCGGTCGGGGCAACGCGTAGTCTGATACTGCGGGCTGGAGGTGACTATGGGTTGCGTGTTGGATCGGGGGGTTTTCTGAGGAGCAGCGGCGGGTTTTTTGGCTCGTTGACGGGCGGCCAGACCTGCGCCCTCAGGAGCAACTTCGCGTCGGCCATCTGTCGGAGGATGTGGTTTCGGGCGTGCAACAGCCGCCGGCTAATTCAGCTCCGCCGCCCGCGCTTTGAACTCGCCAGGGTGCCGCCGTCCGCGCCGGCGCGGCGCAACGCCGTACCGAGGCGCTTGTCGGCGGCCAGCACTTCGCGCAATGCGTTTTCGACGAACTTTAAATGGTCGGTGGCGACCGCAGCTGCCGTGTTTGTATCGCGCGAGACGATCGCAGCGTGGATGGCACGATGCTGCCGCAGGAATGTTTCCCGAACGTCCGGCTGCGAATAGAGCTTGCTGCGACTGTAGAACATGCCCGAACGCAGCATGTCCATTAGTGCGCGCATGACGTGCAGCAACACGACATTATGCGCGGCTTCGTAGATCGCCATGTGAAATTCGAGGTCGGCGTCCGCCTCGTCCGCGGGATCGCGCTTGTTGTGCTCGCTCTCGAGGCGCTCGAGAGCCTTGCTGATGCTGGCGAAATCCACCTCGGTGCCATATTGCGCCGCCATCGCCGTGGCAGCGCCATCGCAGATCTCACGAAACCTCAGGTAGTCGAACGTCGTTTCGCCGCCCGACGCGAGCAGGCTCAGCAGTGGATCGGTGATCGACGTTCCGCTGTCCGCCACCATCGTGCGCTCGCCTGGTTCGGCGACGAGCAGGCCGCGGTCCACCAGCAGGGCGATGGCCTCCCGCACGGTGGGCCGCGAAACCGAGAGGCGGGTTGCCAGGTCCCGCTCCGACAAGAGAACATCGTGCGGCCGCAGCGCACCTTCTCTCAGGAGGGTCTCTATGTACAGCGCAACGTTCTTCGCGCTGCCCTTCTCGCTACCTGCCATGACGCTATCCAATGCCGAACGCTTGGCGGCGTTATATCAGCCGCAGTCCCGATGCAAAAAAGCGGCAGGGCACGCAAAAACATTTGACAGGCGTGGTAAGCGCACCTTACCAACACGGCGGCGTGCGAGATAAGTATTAAAAAGTCGGGGTAGGGAGCGGGTAGTCCAAGTAGCAGAGGGTCTATGCATCGTATTCTGATGAACCATAGCCGTGTGTATAGAGCATACAGTAATGGCTCATGACTTCTAGTAAAAGCTGCGTGGTCTTCCAATAAGACCTAAAACAGAACATGTGGACGCCGGTGCTTGTGCCTTTGAGCGCTCGCATCTGCAGTCTTGCAGCTACTAATAAGGCGTCCTGGTGCATCGTGGCTATTCGGTGCGTTGTCGCAACACAATAATTACCGCAAATGGTAAAGGGGAGGAAACCTTGGGACGTTCAAAGACGAGAGGCATGGTTGCAGCTGTATTAATTGCAACGCCGTCCGCGCTGTCGGCGGGCCGCGCAGCTGCGGCTGATATTACATTCGCAGTGATCGGTCCGCACGAATACGAACTGCCGGTCAACTATGATCAGCCGTTCAACGCGTTGGTGCAGTATGGCGAGGTCAACGAAAATAGCCGCAATTGGAACAGTAGCGGCCACACCAGCAACGGTTCGGGCGGGTCACTCTACGAGGGCCTCACCAAATACGTCTATTTCTTTGACTTCAAGGCGCTGCCGAATGTCGGCTTTGCCGCCGAGGTGATCGAACCTGAGGTTTATGTCAGTGACAGCACGCCGCATACCAGCGGCCTCGGCGGCACGATCTTCGGTTTCGCATTCTGGACCAAGCCGAACAAGTTCAGCACGTTCGGCTTCCAAAGCTTCGGTCAGGCGCCAGACAGTACTGGCAAGCTGGCCGTTGGCGAGGCCTGGAACAACCTGTCCAGCTTTCTGTTCGACTACCAGTTCAAGCATTTCGATTTCGGCGGCGATGCTGGTATCGTGTTCCGCGGTACGGGAAACTTCCCTGGCAATGTGAAGCAGGACCGTTCGGACCTGTTCCATTTCAACGGACGGCTGGGCTTAAAGGTGCATCCCGTAATTGAGCCGTTCCTCGCACTCGACTGGACGAGCACGAACTCCAGCCACGACGGCTACACGGGTCAGGAAATCATCGATAGCGCCTTTCATGAAACAGCTATCGGCGCCGGCGCCAATATCGCGTTCAGCAAGAAAGCCGGCCTGACTCTGCGCTATTCGCGTGGCATCGACGGGCGCAACACGAGCGTGACCAACGCCACCTATTTCAAGCTTTATTACGTTTTCTAGAGCTTTTCCGATCAAGTGGATCGGAAATAAACTCTAGCTCATTGTTTTGGCGGTCATCTTTATCCGACGGGTAACCCATTCGGTCGAATGATGCTCTAGGCCATTTGCAACCGTGTCGGACCGGCGCACGGCCGACGCGCCAAACGATGCTTCCATCCAAGGCGTGACGCCGGCATTGCGTAGCCGGCGCACGCTGTGACCACTGCAGGAAAGAAGAACGTTTCATGGATCCTCGCGAGGACACCGCATCGATGGCTTCGGCCGAGTGGCAAACCTGTGCTGCGCAGATTGCCCGCTTTTTGAAGGCGCGCGGGATCGACAGGATCTTCGGCCTCCAGGGCGGCCACATTCAGCCGATCTGGGATTTTGCGGCACAGCTCGGCATTCGCATCGTGGACGTGCGCGACGAAGGCGCCGCCGTGCATATGGCGCATGCGCATGCCGAGCTGACTCGCGGTTTCGCGGTGGCGATGGTGACTGCGGGCCCGGGCGTGACGAACACGGTCACCGCGGTAGCCAATGCGTTTCTTGCGCGCATGCCCGTGCTGCTGATCGGCGGCTGCCCGCCGCGGCCGCAGGTCAACATGGGGCCGCTGCAGGATATCGCGCATGTCGATATCCTGCGGCCGGTGACGCGCTTCGCCCGCACCGCGCGCATTGCCGATCAGGTATTGCGCGAACTCGACGAGGCAGTGGCGCGTGCCATGGGCGATGCCGGCGAGCCGGGGCCGGTGTACATCGAGATTCCCACCGACGTGCTGCGCCTGCCGGTGCCGCCGGCAATGGTGCTAGAGGAATGGATGCGCCCGGCGACACCGCGCGTATCATTGCCGTCACCGACGCTTGCGCGTGAAGCGGCGGAAGCAATCTGGTCCGCCAGACGCCCGCTGGTGATTTCCGGGCGCGGCGCGCGTGACCTGGGGCCGATGCTGGCACGCCTGCTCGATGCCAGCGGCGCGGTGTATCTCGACACACAGGAAAGTCGGGGCCTGTTACCGCCGGACCATCCTGCCGGCGTGGGTGCGATGCGTGCCGATGCCATGGCGCAGGCAGATCTCGTTCTGGTTATTGGGCGCAAGCTCGATTATCAGTTGGCCTATGGCTCACCTGCCGTGTTCAAGAATGCGCGGTTCGTACGCATATCGGACACTGCGGGCGAACTGATCGACAACCGGCGCGGCAATCCCGAGTTGTTGTGCACGCCGCGTTGCGGGGTCGAGGCGATCCTCCAGGCTGCATCGGGAATGACCGCGCAGGCCGACAAGGAATGGGCTGCGGGACTGCGCCGCAAGCACGAGGAGCGTGTCAAGACGGGAGCGGCCGAGCCGCCAGGCACGGGTCCGGACGGGCACGTGCATCCGGCGCGGATCTTCACCGCCATCGCAGCCGTGGCAGCGCCCGACGCAATCGGCATCGCCGATGGCGGCGACATCTTGAGTTTTGCCCGTGTTGGCCTGTCCACTGCAACGTATCTCGACTCGGGAACATTCGGCTGCCTCGGCGTCGGCGTGCCATACGCTGTCGCGGCCTCGCTGGCGTTTCCCGGCAGGCAGGTCATTGCCGTCATCGGCGACGGATCGTTCGGTTTCAACGCCATGGAAGTGGACACCGCTGTGCGGCATGGTGCCACGCCTGTCTTCATTATTGCGAACAATGCAGCGTGGAATATCGAGCGCTACGATCAGGAGACGAATTACGGCGGCCGTGTGGTCGGCACCACGTTGCGCTCCTCCGACTATGCGGGGTTGGCGCGCGCACTCGGCGCGCACGGCGAGCGGGTGGAGAAGGCCGAGGATCTGCCGGCTGCGCTCGAGCGTGCACTGGCGAACGCGCCCGCGTTGATCGACGTTGTCGTGTCACAGCACGTGCCGTCGTCGGACGGCAACAAGGGGCTCGGCTTCGTGCCCGACTACCAGGCGCTGACGGCGTGGGACAACGCGGAAAAGGCGCGGCGACAACTGTGATCGAGGCGGTTCCATGAGCAATGTGGCGATAGAAAAGACGCTCTACGACAGTTTCCTCAGCACTGTTGCACGCTGGGGAGAACGCGCCGCCTATGCCGTCCCGCAGATGCAAGGGCGCGCATATCATCCCGACGGAATCAGCTACACCTGGAGCCAAGTGGCGCGCGGGGTGGAGCAGATGCGGGCGCGTTATGCGGCGGCTGGCTATGGGCTCGGCCATCGCGTGGCAATTCTGTTTCATCAGCGCCCCGAGATGTTCTTCCACTACTACGCGTTGAACGCGCTCGGCTGCAGCATGGTGCCGGTCAATCCGGACTACCGTGTGGAAGAGATCGCCTATCTGTTGTCGCACTCCGAGGCAGCGCTGGTCATCGGCATCGAAAGCCGGCTCGCCGACCTGCGTGCCGCTGCGGCGGTGCTCAACCCGGCGCCCACAGTAATCAGCTTCGAGGACATGCCGCACGTTCTGCCAGAGCCCCGAACGCGGAGAGCTCATGGCACGCCGAACAATGCGACGGAAGCCGCACTGCTCTACACATCCGGCACGACAGGAAGGCCCAAGGGCTGCATTCTTTCCAACCGGTACTTTCACACCTTCGGCAGCTGGTATCTCGAACGCGGCGGTGACCTCGCGATGCGCGACGGCACGGAGCGGATGTACAATCCGCTGCCGCTGCACCACGCCAACTGCCTCTCCATTTCTGCGCCGGCCATGCTGCTGACCGGCGGTTGCCTGGTGTTTCCGGACCGGTTTCATCCGCGTTCCTGGTGGCATGACCTGGTGTCGTGCGACGTGACGGCGGTGCACATGCAAGGCATCATTCCCAACCTTCTGCTTAAGCTCGGCGTGGTTCCCGAGGAGCGGCAGCATCGCGTCCGCTTTGGGCTGTGCGCAGGCATTGAGCCGGCGCATCATGCGGTGTTCGAGGAGCGTTTTGGCTTTCCCGTAGTAGAAATGTGGGCGATGTCGGAAACCGGCCGGATGCTCACCGACAATCACCCGCCGCGTAGCGTCCACACGCGCGCCTTCGGCCGGGCCGTTCCAGGTCTCGACGCACGCATCGTCGACGAGACGGGCAGCACGTTACCGGCGAACACCGCCGGCGAATTGGTGATCAGACACAGTGCGGCGGACCCGCGCGGCGGCTTCTTTTCAGGCTATCTCAAGGACCATGCCGCAACGGAGGAAGCCTGGCGTGGCGGCTGGTTCCATACCGGCGACACGGCGATCTGCGACGAGACAGGAATGTTTTTCTTCCTCGATAGGAAAAAGAACATCATCCGGCGCGCCGGCGAGAACATTGCCGCCGCCGAAGTGGAAGGCTGCCTGAGTGCGCACCCTGCCGTGAAACAGGCGGCCGTGATCGCGGTGCCGGACGAGATCCGCGAGGAAGAGGTAATGGCCTGCATTGTGCTGCAGGCCGATGCCGGCACGAACACCGACGCAGCGGGGCCAGTCAGCGCCGACGACGCTGCACGCATTTTGTTTGAGTGGTGCACGGCGCACATGGCCTATTTCAAGGCGCCGGCGTGGTTCATTTTCATGGACTCCCTACCGACCGGTACCTCACAGAAGTTGCAAAAGATTGCGCTATTTCCCGATGGTGTCGATCCGCGCACGCAAACCGGCGTAGTGGATTTACGTTCTATAAAGAAGCCCGTCCGGCACAGCCAGTGACCTAGTGCATGCCAGCCCGCGCGCCCTTCCTGCCGTGACACGCGCGCTGCATCCGCAGGCACGGGGCGGCTTCAGTCCAAACTTGGACGCGGCACACATTGCTTGGCATGGCTTCTGCAATCCGTGCTCCGGCCGTGTCGATCCGGCGCGCTCTCCTGCACACGATCGGATTCAGATGTTGTCCGCCTTGTTCATCGTTCTGCCGATATTCGGATTGATCGCAACCGGCTGGTTTGCGCGGCGATTTGAAGTACTCGGGCCGGCAGCAACGACGGAACTCAATCGCTTCGTGCTCTACCTCGGGTTTCCAGCGCTGCTGTTCGACATAACAGCGCACGCCCGATGGAGCGAGATCTGGCTGCCCGGTTTTACCACTGCCTATTGCCTGAGCGCGCTGGTGATCTTTGTGCTCACGCTCGGGTGGCGGCTGGCTCGGGCTGGCCTGGCAATGGCAACGTTGGATGGGCTGAACGCCGGCTATGCGAACACCGGATTTGTCGGGTTGCCTCTGTCGCTTGCTGCATTGGGGCCGGCGGCGGCCGCCCCCACGACCATCACGATCGTCTTCAACGGAGCGGTGCTTTTCTCGCTGGGACTGGTGCTGATTGAAATAGCATCGCAGACCGACCGGTCGTGGCACCGGATGGCGCGCACCATAGGGCGCTCGCTGCTGCGCAACCCGATGCTGGTGGCGCCCTGCACCGGACTTTTGGTCGCGCTGGCCGGCTTGCCTGTCCCTGCGGCCGCCGAAGCATTTCTCAAACTGCTCGGCGGTACGACGTCCTGTTGCGCTCTCGTGGCACTCGGATTGTTTCTCGGGACGAAGCGACAGCGTTCCCCGGGCGGATTGCGCGTGCGCGGCGGCTTGCTTTTGTTGAAACTCGTCGCGCAGCCGACTGTTGCCTTGGTGCTCGCGGTCTACGTGCTGCAACTTTCGCCGGATATGGCTGCAACAGCGGTTTTGCTCGCAGCGACGCCGACTGGAACCGGATCCTTCGTGCTTGCCGAAGTTTACGGGCTCGACGCCGGCGCCACCCCCGATGTCGTGCTACTCTCCACCATCTTTGCCGTGGTGACGCTGCCCATCTGCCTCACGCTCATGGGGCATTCAGGGTGATGCATCCAAGCCCGCTATCGCGCAGTCAGTCAGCAGGCAATGACGTTGCACGCAGGTTGAAGCTGGCAGGCTGCATACCTTTTTTGCTTGGATCGCTGAGGTAGTTGAGGTGTCCTTCCGAGACCCAGGCAAGGTTGCCGACGACCGTGACGCCGGTCGGGCCGTCGAATCTCTCGACGGTGTCGACCCTGGCCTGATCACCGGAGATGCTGACGCGGTCCAAAGTTCCGCCTCCTTCCACCATCAGGAACCCATCCTTAAATTTGCGCAGGGCATCAGGGTGTACCAGCGCATGGGAGGGTTTCAGCTCGGTGACTTTTCCAGCCTTTCCATTCTCGAGTTCGATCCGGAACAGCTTCCCCGTGCCGTAAGTATCGACATAAAGCGAGCCGTCTGCGCCGAAAGCCAGACCATCAAGGCCGCCTTTAAACCGATCGTCGCGCGCGAAGAGATCGAGCTGTTTGGCACCCGGTGCAAGCTTGAAGATCTCCGATCCCGCCGTATTGGTAACGTAGAGGCTGCCATCCGGCGCCCAGGCGAAATCGTTGGCGATTGCGGGCGACGCGGGCAGCCGCACGCTGAACCTGCCTTCGCCGGTCTTGAGGTCAAATGCCTTGATCCAGGCGCCCTCGATCGCGGTCGGACCTTTCAGCCCGACCGCGGTGGCATCGTTAGATGCAACCCACAATAAGCCGGCTTTCTCATCGGGCATCAGGCCGAACGTTGAGCGTGTGTCGAACGCACCCGGCTTGACGAAGCGTTCCGCCGTTGTTGCGCCGGGCGCCACCCTGACGACTCCGCCATTCGTTATCGAGCTCACATAGAGCGCGCCGTCCGAGGTCGAGATCAAATTCTCCGGAAACGGCGCAGTCTTGGGCAGTGTCACATTGTCCTGCGCGGCACTCGCGTGTCCGGCAGCAACCAGCATGAGTATCGTGACAAGCGAGAACTTTGCCAAGCGGCTGCGCAGCGATGCGGTCGTGCAGCCGAACTCGCCAAGCACGTGCTTTTTCCTTGCCCAAAAGTATCTTTCGTCCAACCGCGGCATCATTCGTGCCGCATGGGAATGGTCGGCGTAAGCATTGCGACCTTGTAGATGCCGTTATCCTGCCCGACAAGAAACATGAGCGGCTCGTCGGCCGCCGTGCTGTTGGCGTCGGGTGCAAACTCAACGTGAACACGCATGGTGACGTCGATGTTTGGTTTGAAATGGTCGATCTGTTTCAGCGCTTCAAGCGCATCCTGTGGCATCGCCTCGGCAACGGCGGATTTTACCTTGCGGCCAAAATAGAGCCGCATCTCATACGCGAAGAAACGATGCTTGAGCGGGCTGACCTTGTCCCAGTCGACGACGCTTTGAAGCGTCGCAAGGTCGCTACGGTCCAGCGCATCACCGATCATATGCGCCAACTGGTCCGGACTGGCCGGGATCTCCGCTGCGTTCGCAATCTCGACGCCGCAGAAAACACTCAGGAGGATGACGGCGCGCGCAAACCCCCGGATCCGCGCCCTTCTCACTGGGCGCCCTTTCCATTCGGCTGGTTGAGCAGCGCGAACACCCAAATCGTGCCATCGTTCGGCACCACCTGATGGTCGAGCCGTGGCGCAAGCATTTTCTTGAGGCCGTTATTCTGGCGTTCCGCGTCGACGCCGTAGCCGCTTTGCACGGCGATATATTGGACGCCGTCGACCATGAACGTGCTCGGCGCACCCAGCACGCCGGCGTTCAGGCGCGTCTGCCATTTGACGTCACCATTCGCAGCGTCGAAGGCGCGGAACATGCGATCGTTGGTGCCGCCGGTGAACACCAGGTTTCCGCCGGTCGCCAGGACAGGTCCCCAGGTTGCGCTGTCGATGAAATCGTGGCTCCAGACCTTCTTGCCGGTGGCGAGATTCCAGGCCTGCAGTTGTCCGATCTTCATCGGCTTGCTGGCGTCGACGCCGGGACGTGGACGCATACTGGAGAAGATGTCGTCGATCGGCACACCGACATATAGCGAGCCGGCTTCACGCGGTCCCAGAGGCTCACCCGAAATTGTCGCGCAAAGATTATCGTTGGCGGGAACATAGTACAGCTTGGTCTTCGGGCTGTAAGCTTCCATCGGCCAGTCCTTGCCGCCCCACAGCGACGGGCAGAACAAGGCCTGCTTCTTGGTGCCGGGAACCTTATCCTCGTTATAGGCCGGGCGTCCGGTCTTCGGGTCGACCGACTTGAAAACATCCTGATGCACGAAAGGCTGACCGGAAATAAAGTCGATCTCGCCGGAGGGATGCCGTTCGAGCTGCCACAGATAACCGTCACGGCCGGCGTGGACCAATTCATGAACGGTACGGCCGCCGCGATCGACATCGATGAGCAGGGGTGGAGAAACTTCGTCCCAGTCCCAGGCGTCGTTCCAGTGGTACTGGTGATAGCCCTTGAGCTTACCGGTATCGCCATCAAGTGCGACCGCCGAGGTTGAGAACAGATTGTCCCCCGACCTGGTATCAGGCATCCACGGGCCGCCGTTTCCAGTGCCGAAATACACCGTGTTGGTAGCAGGGTCGTAATTGCCCTGCATCCAAACCGGGGCGCCGCCGGTCTTCCAGCTGTCGCCCTTCCAGGTATCTGCGCCCGTCTGGCCAGGCCCCGCGACGGTGTAGAATTTCCACGCTTCCTGTCCGGTTTCAGAGTCCAGCGCGTCGATAAAGCCACGAATACCCAATTCGCCGCCCGAGACACCAACGACGACCTTGCCTTTCGCTGCAAGCGGCGCAAGCGTCATGTAATAGCCGTCGCGCCACTTCGCCACGCAGTGTTCCCACGCGACCTTGCCCGTCGTCGCGGTCAGTGCCACGACGCACGCATCCATGGTCGCGATGTACACTTTGTCGCCGTAGAGAGCGACGCCGCGGTTGGTCGGGTGCAGTTGCTGCATGTCGGCAGGCAGCTGTCGCTCGTAGCGCCAGATCGTGTCACCGGTGCGGGCGTCGACCGCAAGAACGCGATCTTGCGGCGTCGACACGAACATGATGCCGTTATTGACGATTGGCGGCGCCTGATGTGCGTCCACGACCCCTGTGGAGAGCGACCATACGGGCACCAGCGTCTTGACGTTCTTCGCGTTGATCTGGTCGAGCGGACTGTAACCCCAGCCATTGTAGGTGCCGCGCGTCATCAGCCAGTTCTGTGGTTCCGGCTTGTCGAGACGCGCCTGCGTCACGGTGGAATAGTCCGGCGCGGTCTGGCAGAAACCTGCATTGGCGCTGGCAACGGCAACGAGTGCGACGGCGGTTAAAAGGAATGTTCTTCTCATGAGCGTGTCCCTTCTGTTCTTGATTTATTATGTGATGATGCCGAGATGTCCGATAAACGCCGCTGCGGCCGCCAGATGTCCGTCGACCAGCTTGAGCGGCAACGCCGCCAATGGGCCTTTCGCCGGGCCGCCGACCACGCGGGCGCTGTTCCTGGGATCGTACATGGAACTGTGGCAGTGGCACAGGATGGCATTTTCCTGCGCGTGGTAGGTCTCGATCCAGCAGCCCGCATGCACGCAGAAATCGGAATAGGCGATAATGCCTTGCACCGAGCGGACCTTGGTGTCCTCGTTCATGCTTGCTGGATCGATGCGTATAAGCAGGACCCGATTGAGGCGGCTGCCCTTGCGGACTAAGCCGCTTTTCGGATCCTTGGCCCAGGCCTGGATGAGTGTATTCGGTGTGATGAACGCATCGGGCCCGATCGGCTTCCCGGCATCGGCACCGGTTGCCTGGATGAGAATATCGTCGGCCTTCGGTGGTGCTACAGCCTCAGGATTGTCTTCGTCATCGGCTCTGGCCGATCCCGATGTGACGACCGCAGCCGCTCCTGCACTGATCAGTCCGGCACCGATCAGCCCTGCATCAATCAACACGGTGCGCCGGTTGAGCCTCGGCTGCTGCGAACTGCCTGCGCAACCTGCACATGTCTTGTGGTCCATGGCTGCGCTCTCAGTTCTGGATGTAGGCAACGTGGGTCATGGTATATTCGTAGAGCCCGTGCTTGCCGTCGGCCCCGCCGATGCCCGATCGCTTCGTGCCGGCATGGAAACCTTGCATGGCCTCGAAGTGCTCGCGGTTCACGTAGGTTTCGCCGAAACGCAGCTCGTTGCAGGCGCGGAAAGCGCTGGAGAGGCTCCGGGTGAAGATGGAAGAGGTCAGGCCGAACTCGCTGTCGTTGGCGCGCTCGATCGCCTCATCCAGGCTGTCGACGATGTTGATCGGCAATACCGGTCCGAATATCTCCTGCCGCATAATGGTCGAATCCTGACTGCAATTCGTAAGCACGGTCGGCTCGAAGTAATTGCCGCTGCCGAGATCGGCGACCTTGCCGCCAGTGACAATTTCGGCACCTTCCGCCACGGCCGCTTCCACCAGCGAACGGACCTTGTCGAGCCCCGCGCGGTTGATCAGCGGGCCCATGTCGATTTCCGTGCCGCCCAGCGGATCACCGTAGCGCGTCGCCTGCATGGCTTTGGCAAGGCCGCTTACGACCTCATCTGCGACGCGGCGTTCGACGTAGATGCGCTCCGGACAGTTGCAGAGCTGGCCGGAATTCAGTGTGCGCGACGCGGCAAGATTGCGCACCGCGGCCGGTATGTCGGCATCGGCCAGTATGATTGCCGGAGCCTTGCCGCCGAGTTCCAGGTTCACCTTGGTGATGTTCCGCGCCGCCGCCGCCATGATCCTCGAGCCAGTCGGAACGCTGCCCGTAAAGCTGATCAGGCCGACATCCGGGTGACTGGAGAGCGCGTGCCCGGTGGTACGACCGCTGCCATACACGAAGTTGATCACGCCTGGCGGAATGCCGAGACCGTCGAGCAGCTCGACGAACAGGGCCGCGTTGTTCGGCGTTTCCTCGCTCGGCTTGATCACGATCGTGTTGCCGGTGACGAGCGCCGGACCAAGCTTGCGTGCGATCAGGAAAAACGGGAAATTCCACGGCAGAATCCCGGCAACGACACCGATTGGCTGCCGCAGCAGCAGCACGGTTTCCCCCGCGCGGTCGCTGCTGATGACCTCGCCTTCGATGCGCCTCGCCCATTCCGCCATGTAGTCGAGATAATCTGCGGTAAAATTCGCCTCCACCGTGGCGAGCGGCAACGGCTTGCCCTGCTCTTCGGAAATCACGCGGGCAATGCGATCAGCCTGCTGCCTGATCTTGCCCGAGATCTTGCGCAGTAAGTTGGCGCGCTCGATGGCAGGCAGGCGCGCCCAGGCGGGCTGCGCCCGCTTTGCGGCGGACACCGCGCGGTCGACGACATCAGCCGAGCTGTCGGGGATTTCGCAGATCGTGGTTTCACGCGCCGGGTTGAACACCTCGAGCCGCGCCGACCCAGGAGCAGCAACGCCCACGCCGCCGACATAATTCTCGAGAACTGCCACCATAGATCCCCCCAACATTCGAGCAGTTAGTCTGCATCCGCGTCGCGTATGGCAAAGCCTCTGGCCGAACATCGCCAACGGCCGCTATGCAGCTAGCTCAGCAAGGACCGTGCCGCCAGTAACGCACTGATACTATTGAGCTGGAGGGGTGGTACCGGCAGCTTGGCGGACACATGTCCGGACATGTGTCCGATGGGTTGACAAACGCGGCCTCATTCTTGAGGCTTCAGGCTATTGCAGGCAGATAAGCAAAAAAAGCAGCAGGCAGCGTCCAAGCGTCCAAGAGAAGAACAATGTTTTCGGATAAAAATGCGACGCGGTCTCACATCGACCGCATTTTGTCGGCGGCGGAAGGCGTGCAGCACGGAGCGGCCGCGACCGGCGTCGCATCGTCCTCGCTGGTGGAAATGTCGTGGCGCCGCTGCCTGACGGAATATCGGCTCGATCCAACGCGTCTGGCGCCCGTCGATGTCGCGACCGAACCTGAGACGCGCGCCCGCGCGGAGGCGCTGGAGGATCTGCTGCCGGCTGCTCTCGCTGTGCTGCCCGATCTGTGCGAGGCGCTGCGCGACTACAACTATCTGCTGCTGCTCTCCGATCCGGACGGCGTCATCCTGCGCCGGCTGGGCGATTTGGGAACCGACCATTCATCGGCCGAAGCCGAAGTGTCGCCGGGAGCGATCTGGGCGGAGCGCCGCCAGGGCACGAACGGGATCGGCACGTCGCTGGCCTGCGGCACGACGGCGGCCGTGCATTTCATGGACCATTTTGCGCCCGGCAATGCTTGGCTTTCCTGCGTGAGCACGCCGGTGCGGGGGCCGACCGGCAAAGTTGCCGGCGCGCTCAATGTCACCTTCCTGAAGCATCGAACCCGCGCCGGGCTTAGTGGATCCGCTGCCAACTACCTGATGGAGCGGGCCGGCCGGCGCATCGAAGACCGTTTCGTGATTGCACGCAGCCGCGACAATTGGATCCTCAGGCTTAGCGCAGAGGATTTCGAGCTTGGCGATGCACAATCGGCGATGCTGGCGGTCGATCGGCAGGAACGCATCGCCGGACTGAACGAGGCCGCCCGCAGGCTGTTTGCCGGGCGCCCTGAGTGCTCTGTCGGGCAGTCTCTGCAAGAGCTGCTCGGCTGCTCGCTAGAGGACGTGCTGCGCCACCAGACCGGCGACAAACCAGTGACGGTCGCACTCGGTGCATTGCGCCTCCACACCAGGATACGCGCGCCGCTGACCGCCTCACCGGCGCGCGCCAATGGTACCGCTCCGTCGGCCCCTGCTGTGGTTGCTCCGGCGGTGCAGCCGCTCACGAAGCTCGGGCTGCATGACGTGATGGGCGAAGATATCGGCCTGGCAGCTTCCATTCCGCGCCTGCGCCGTTTTATCGACCAGAAAGTGCCGATTCTGATCGGCGGTGAGACCGGCACCGGCAAGGAGGTGCTGGCGTTGGCGCTGCATGAGGCGAGCAGCCGGCGTGCCAAGCCGTTCGTCGCCATCAACTGCGCGGCGTTGCCGGACGCGCTCGTGGAGAGCGAATTGTTCGGCTACGCCGATGGCGCATTCACGGGAGCGAGCCGCCGCGGCTATCAAGGCAAGCTCGTGCAAGCCAGCGGCGGCACGCTGTTCCTCGACGAGATCGGCGACATGCCGATGTTGTTGCAGACGCGCCTCTTGCGCGCACTGACCCAGGAGGAGGTTTGCCCGCTTGGCAGCGACCGCGTGGTGCGGGTGAGCCTGAACGTGATGTCCGCCAGCCATCGCCGGCTCGAGGAACTCGTAGCCCAGGGCCAGTTCCGCGCCGATCTGCTCTATCGGTTGCGCGGCATCGAGGTGACGCTGCCGGCGCTGCGCGACCGCACCGACATGACGAGCATGATCCACGGCGTGCTGGCCGCCGAGGCGCGCCAGCTGGACGTGCCTGCGGACCTGGACGAAGCCGCGCGCGAGACGCTCGTCGCGTATCGCTGGCCCGGCAACCTGCGTGAATTGCGCCACGTCCTTAGGGCCTCGCTGGTTGCGTGTTCGAACGGCGTCGTGACGCGTGCGGATCTGCCCGGCTTCGTGGTGGACGCTGTCGCATCGGCCGGCGCGCCCGCCGCCAGCTTCCCGGCAAGGCGGGCGACAATGCAGGCGGGAACAGGATGCTTTGCCCGCAACCCCGCGAGAGCGGCACATGACCACGACGCGCAGACGCTGACGGAGATGTTGCGCCAGCACGCGTGGCGTGTTGCCGACGTGGCCAGGAAGCTCGGCATCAGCCGGCAGGCGGTGTATCGCGCCATGCAGCGTCATGGCATCGTCAGCCCGAACCAGATGGACGCAGCCTACCCGCCGGGCGAAGGATAAAAGGCGCGCCAGGCCGCCACGTATCCGGCCGCCACGTATTTCGCTGGTTTACATCCCGGCGAGACGCGCCTGCTCGCCTACGAGTGCGATAAGTTCGGGCAGTATTCGCACGCGTTCATGCGCCTGCGCCGAGGCCGCCGTGCCGCGGATCACCCGGCCCTTGATGCCGTGGAAGATCGCGGCCAAGCGAAAGAAGTTGAACGCGACGTAGAAGTCGAAATTTGCGATTTCCCGCCGGTTGGTGCGTCGGCAATACGCGCTGACATACTCGGCTTCGGTTGGAAACCCAAGGCTGGTAATGTCCGATCCGGCAAGGCCCGGGACGACGGATGCAGGCATGCGATACATCATCGCACTATAGGCAAAGTCGGCAAGCGGGTGGCCGAGCGTGGATAGTTCCCAGTCGAGCACAGCGACGATGCGCGGTTCGGTGGGATGAAAAATGACGTTGTCGATGCGGAAGTCGCCATGCGTGATCGTCGTCTCGTCGCCCGGCGGAATAGCCGTAGGCAGCCACGCGACGATGGCGTCCATGACCGGGTGCCGCCCGGCATCCCCGTCGGCGAGATACTGCTTCGACCAGCGCGCGATCTGGCGTTCGAAATAATTACCCGTCCTGCCGTAGTCGCCGAGGCCGATCCCCGCGTAATCAACACGGTGCAGCGCGGCGATGGTGGCATTCATGGCATCGACATACGCGGCGCGTTCCGGGCGTGCGATGTCGGGCAGCGTGGCGTCCCAGAAGATGCGCCCTTCGACCATTTCCATGACGTAGAACCAGGTGCCGATGACGTCATCGTCCGTGCAGAGGCCGTAGACGCGAGGCACCGGAAAACCGGTCGTGGCCAGCGCCGTCAGCACCTGCGCCTCGCGTTCCACCGCATGGGCGCTCTTCAGCAGCTGCCCCGGCGGTTTGCGGCGCATGACGTAGCTGCGCGTCGGCGTGACGAGCTTGTAGGTCGGGTTGGACTGGCCACCCTTGAACTGCTCGACGGCTAGGTCGCCGGCATAATCCGCAACCTTGTCCCGCATCCACCGGTCGAGCGCCGCCACATCGAAGCGGTGCGCCTCGCGCATCCCGGTCGTGCCGGTATTGTCCTCCGTTCTGGTGCTCACCGCCCGGCTCCAAGGAAGTCGCGCTTGATCTTCTTGGCGAGCGACCATTTATGCACCTCGGTTGGCCCGTCATAGATGCGGAACGCCCGTATTTCGCGGTAGAAGCGCTCCACGATCGTGTCGGACGTGACGCCCGCGCCGCCCATCACCTGCACGCAGCGATCCGCCACGCGGCTCAGCGCTTCAGACACAGCAATTTTCGCTATTGAACTTTCCGAAGTGCCGAGGACGCCGGTATCGAGCACGTCGGCGCACCATTCGATCATCTGCGCCGCCTGCCGCAAGTCGATCATGTTTTCCGCAAGCATGAAGCCCACGCCTTCATGGTCGATGAGCAACTTGCCGAAGGCATGGCGCGTGCAGGCATACGCAGTTGCGACTTCCTGTGCACGGGTGGCCGCTCCGTGCCAGCGCATGCAGTGCGACAGCCGCGCCGGGCTGAGACGGATTTGCGCGTATTTGAATCCTTCGCCGCTAGCGCCGAGCATCTGGTCGGCGGGCACCCGCAGGTTGTCAATGACGATCTCGGCGTGTCCACCGGGCATGGAGCTGTCGATCGTCGGCAACAGCCGCTCGATCCTGATTGCAGGATCCGGCAGGTCAACCAGGAACATGCAAGCGCCATCATCGGACTTTGCCATGACGATACCGACGGCCGCACCCTTGGCGCCGGTAATGAACTTCTTGCGGCCGTTGATGACCCAATGATTGCCGTCCATCCGGCAGGTCGTCTGCATCATCGAGGGATCGGAGCCGGCCCCGCCCGTCTCCGCGGGTTCGGTCATGAAGAATGCCGATCGCGCACGACCTTCCACGAGAGGCTGAAGAAATCGGATCTGCAAATCCGGATCTGCGACCTTACCCAGGAGATACATGTTGCCCTCGTCGGGCGCTGCTGTGTTCACCGCGACAGGGCCGAGAATGGACAGGCCGGACTTCATCAGCACGGTAGCCGTTTCACGCTGGGTGAGGTGCTCGCCGCCCGCCAGAATATGCGGTGTGAGAACGCCGGCTTGGCGGGCCTTGTCGCGCAACTCCTGCACGAGACTCTCGCTCGGGCCGTGATCATCTCCGGTCGTGCGGGGATCGTTCTCGTAGGGAATTACGACGTTGCGGACGAAATCCTCCACCTTCGCGGCAATCGCTACGGCCTGCTCGGAAATCCGGCCAACGGCGATGCCGGCCCCTTTGAACGGCTGCTGCATGATGTGCGTCGTCTCCAAACTCGCTAGATGTTTCAAAGTGAGCTTACGAGATGGCCGCCGTCCACTTCGATGACCGAGCCGGTCATGTAGGCGGACGCGCCGGACGCGAGCAGCATCAGCGGGCCGTCGAGATCCGAAAGCTGCCCGAGGCGGCGCTGCGGTATGCGCCGGATCATCGCCTTGCCGGCATCGGTCTCCCAGAACGCCGCATTCAGGTCTGTCGCGATGTAGCCTGGTGCGAGCGCGTTGACGCGTATGCCGAAGCGCGCCAGTTCCAGCGCCGAAACCTTGGTGAGCTGTATGGCGGCTGCCTTGGAGACCGCGTAGGAGACGATACCGCCGCCCTGGCGCAGGCCGGTGATCGAGGCGATGTTGATGATCGAGCCGGCGGCGCCGCGCGTCTTCATGGCCCGAGCAACGGCTTGCGTTGCCAGGAACATCCCTTTGAGATTTGTGTCGAGCACCGTGTCCCAATCGGCAACTGCGTGGTCGAGAAAGGATGCTTCGTGGACGATGCCGGCGTTGTTGACGAGGATATCCGCCCGCGCGAAGGCAGCACTCGCGGCATCGAGGGACCCCGCGTCGGTCACGTCGAGCAGGAGCATTTCAGCGCGACCGCCGGCGGCAGCGATGCGGGCCGTGACATCCGCCAGTGCCTCCGGCCGGCGTGCGGCGAGGATCACCGCCGCTCCGGCCGCCGCGAGCGTCGCTGCAAAATGGGCTCCGAGGCCGCTTGAAGCCCCCGTGACGAGGGCGGTCTTGCCCTGCAAATCGCATCCAGCAACCATGTTCTGCCTTTTGACTGAACGCTATTG
>CAZZVF010000002.1:0-39203 GCA_964657355.1 uncultured Buchnera sp. | reverse complement strand
CAGGATCGCCACCAGCGAGCCCGCTTCCAGCCCCGCAATCATACGGTCGTGCGCGAAGAAATCACTGCTTTCACAAACCGGCCCTGCGACATCCATCGTCTCCGACGGCCGCAAACGGTCGCGCGCCGCCACCGGGACGATGCCATGCCACGCATCGTACATGGCTGCTCTCACCAGATCGTTCATGCCTGCATCGAGGATCATGACCGGCCGGTCCATGCCGCGCCGTTTGACCCTGACGACCTCCGCCAACAGCACGCTGGCCGGCGCCACCAGCCACCGGCCGGGTTCAATCGCCAACCGCAGGCCGAGGCCGCCGAGCTCATTTTGGATAGCGCCCGCCCAGGCCTGCGGGAGTGCCTCCACCTCGTCTCGATAGGCTATGCCAAGACCGCCGCCACAATCGATCGTCTCGATCGGCAGGCCGGCGCCGATCAGAGCGCGCGCCAGGCTGGCGAGCCGTGAGTAGGCAGACCGAAAGGGCGCCATCTCATGCACCTGGCTGCCGATATGCGCCGCCAGGCCGACAGGAACGATCCCCGGCATTCCTGCCGCCTTGGCATAGAGGGCGGCCGCATCCTCGAACGGAATGCCGAACTTGTCGCCGGCCCGGCCGGTGGCGATCTTGTCGTGTGTTCCGGCATCGACATCGGGGTTCACTCGGAGTGCGATCCGCGCGCGACTGCCTTGTCCGGCGGCGATCGCGGAAAGCTCCTCCAACTCTTCCGCGCTCTCGACATTGATCTGGCCAATGTTCCTTGCGACGGCCTCGGACAGCTCCGCGCGGGTCTTGCCGACGCCGGAGAACACGATCCGGCCCGCGGGAATGCCCGCTTTCAAGGCGCGCAGCAGCTCGCCGAGGCTCACCACGTCCGCGCCGGCACCCTCCTTCGCCAGAAGATCGAGGATTGCAAGATGATCCAGTGCCTTTACCGCGTAGTGGACCGACATTTCGGGCAGCGCGGCGTGCAGCCGGCGATACCGCGCACGGATGGTCTGAGCGCCATACACCCAGCACGGGGTGCCGAACTCCGCCGCGATGCCCGCAAGCGGCACACCGTCGAGCAGCAGCCCGTCCATCGCGTGCATGCGCAGCGCCGCACGGGAGGCGATCAGCTCCGATGAGTCTGGATCCGGGGTGCAGATTGGAAGAGCGCCATCCAGCATACTTACAACCTACTATCGCCACGCGTTTTCACCAGGGCAGTCCCTGCCCGCGGCTGCGCATCACTGCGAGGGGTAGAACTTTGGGTAAGTAATCTGGTCGGGCGGACCAGGTGGCACCGGCGACGCCTTCTTGCCGCAGGATGCGAGCGCTGATGCCGCCACCAGCGCGAGCAGCATTCCCGCGAGCATGCGCCTCATGCCAGGCGCTCCAGCCATGCAGCGGCCTGCTCCGCGACATTGGCGGGTGCCGTGCCGCCATAGCTCGTGCGGGACGCGATCGACGCTTCCACGGTGAGCACGTTGAACACGTCCGCAGTAATGGCCGGCTCCTCTTCCTGCATCTCCGCCAAGGTCAGGTCGGGGAGGTCGCAGCCTTTGGCTTCCGCGCGGGCGACCAGGCGCCCGGTAACATGATGTGCGGTGCGGAACGGCAGCCCGGCCACGCGCACCAGCCAATCAGCCAAGTCCGTGGCCGTCGAGAAGCCGCTTCCGGCCAGGGCGCGCATACGGGCGGTATCGGGCTGCATGTCGCGGACCATGCCCGCGGTCGCCGCGAGCGACAAGGACAGCGCCGCAGCAGCGTCGAACACCGGCTCCTTGTCCTCCTGCATGTCCTTTGCGTAGGCGAGCGGCAAACCCTTCATGACCGTCAGCAATGCCACCAGCGCCCCCGTCACGCGCCCTGTCTTGGCCCTGGTGAGCTCGGCCGCATCCGGATTGCGCTTCTGTGGCATGATCGAGCTGCCGGTGGTGAAAGCATCCGACAGCCGCAGGAACCCGTATGGCGCGCTGCACCAGATCACCACCTCCTCCGCAAAGCGCGACAGGTGCATGGCGCAGATCGCCGCAGCGGACAGGAACTCGATGGCGAAATCCCGGTCCGACACCGCATCCAGCGAATTGGCACCCGGACGGTCGAACCCGAGCGAAGCCGCCGTCCTGTGCCGGTCGATCGGGAACGACGTGCCTGCCAGGGCCGCTGCCCCAAGCGGGCTTTCGTTCAGCCGCCGCCTTGCATCCGCAAATCGCGTGCGGTCACGCGACAGCATCTCGACATAGGCCATGAGATGATGACCAAACGTGACCGGCTGGGCCGTCTGCAGGTGGGTGAAGCCGGGCATCGGAGCCGCCGCATGCTCGGCGGCGCGGGCTGCGAAGGCGCGCATCAGATCGGCAAGCTGCGCGTCCGTGCGGTCCATCGCATCGCGCACCCACATGCGGAAATCCGTCGCCACCTGGTCATTGCGACTGCGTGCCGTATGCAGCCGCCGCCCCGCATCGCCGATCCGCTCGGCAAGCCGCGCCTCGATATTCATGTGAATGTCTTCGAGCGCTGCGGAAAAGGCGAAGCCGCCCGACGCGATCTCCTCCTGTATCGTGCCCAGGCCCTCGATGATCGACGCAGCGTCGGTGGCTGCGATGATGCCGGTGTGGCCGAGCATTTCCGCATGGGCCATAGATCCGCGTATATCGTGCCGCCAGAGTGCCTGATCGAAGCCGATGGAGACGTTTATCTGCTGCATGATATCGGCAGGGGCCTGCCCGAAGCGGCCGCCCCACTGCTCATTGGCGCCGGCCATAGTCGAAGTTGGCGCGAGGTTTTCCGCTGTCTCCCCCGCGACGTGTAAAACATCGGGAGCGGCTGTTCTGGAGGTCATTTCATGGCTCTGCTGACGCGCCGTACCTTCCCGGCTCTAGCCCTAAGCCTAGTGACGGGCGCCCTCTGGCGCAAACCGGCCATGGCGGAACAGGACGCCCCCGAAACCACCGTTCCGCTCGCCGCGATGGCCAGCCTGAAGCCGCTCGATCCGCCGAAGCCGGCACCGGACGTCAGCTTCCAGATGCTGGACGGAACGCCCCGCACCCTCGCCAGCTATCGCGGCAAACCGGTCGTGCTCAACTTCTGGGCCACCTGGTGCACGCCATGCATCGCCGAGTTGCCGGAACTCGACAAGCTGGCCGCGATCGCACAGGACATCACCGTGCTGGTCGTCTCGACCGATCATGGCGGAGCAGCGACGGTGAGCCGTTTTCTAACCGCGCACCCCATGAATCACGCCGTTGTCTTGCTCGATCCGCAAAGCGACATCGTGCATCAGTTCGACGTGTTCGGCTTTCCGACGACTTTGATCATCGATGCACACGGCGCCATCCGGTCGCGGCTGGAAGGCCCGGCCGCCTGGGCCAGCGGCGCCGACACAATCAGGTCGCTTGCGCGCTGACACCCGGATATGCGGCCAAGGCGGCGTCGATCGCCTTCATCGCCGCCGCTACCGTCTGCTCCAGACTGCCCTCGACATCAACGACAATCGGGTGTTCGTCAGCGGCCGGTTCCTCCAATGTGTGCAGTTGGCTGTCGAGTAGAGCCGGCGGCATGAAGTGACCCGTGCGGCGCTCGATCCGCTCTTCGATCACATGCTCGTCCGCCTTGAGGTACAGCACACGCACCTGGCCTCGCCCTGCTATGAGGAAGTCCCGGTACCGCCTTTTCAGCGCGGAGCAGGTGACCAGGCCAGGCTCGTCGGCTTCGATACGGGCGTCGATCCAGCTCTTGATCGCAGCCAGCCAAGGAGCCCGATCCTCATCGGTCAACGGTATCCCAGCGTGCATCTTCTGCACATTGCTCGGTGGATGCAGTGCGTCGCCCTCCTGAAACGGCCACCGCAACTGCTTGTCCAAAGCCTCGGCGATGGTGCTTTTCCCCACACCGGAAACGCCCATGACGATGATGACAGATGGAGCCGGGGTGTCGCTCATGCCAGATAGGCTCTCAAGAGCTCGGCGTGTAGCGTGTAACACCCTGCGCATCGGCCACCAGCGCCATCGTCGTCATGCCCGCGAACAATCCGGTTTCCACCACGCCGACGACCTGCACGATTGCCCGGTTCAGCGCGACCGCATCGGCAATTTCACCGAACGCACAATCCACGATGTAATTGCCGCCGTCGGTGACGAAAGGCTCGCCATCGGGCGTGAGGCGCCGCGTGGCACGGGCACCGAGCCCGTCGAGCTTTGCCGCAGCAAGCTCCCAACCGAATTTGGCCACTTCCACCGGCACTGGCGCACGCGTGCCGAGCCAATCCACAAGCTTCTCGGAATCCGCGATGATGACGAGCTTCTTCGCAGCACAGGCAACGATCTTCTCACGCAGCAGCGCGCCGCCCAGCCCTTTCACAAGATCCAGGCTGTCGCGCTTGATCTCGTCCGCCCCGTCGATCGCGATATCGATGCCGCGATGCGTGGCGAATGAGACCAGCGAGAGGCCGCCGGCGCGGGCTTGGTCCGCACTGCGCTCGGAAGTCGGTATGCAGACGATATCCAGCCCATTGCGCGCGCGTTCGATCAGCGCATCGATGAAGAACGCGGCCGTCGAGCCAGTGCCGAGGCCCACGACCATTCCGCTTTCCACCATTTCGGCCGCCTGCTCCGCGGCCTCTCTTTTCAACGCGTCCCTATCGTTCATTGCCGCAGATCCCGTGCTGCATCCTCATCGACGAACCAGACCAGTTCGCCCATGGACGTGACGCGTGCAGCCGGCTGATCGCGGTCGCCGCCGAGCACACGTGCAAGAATTTGCGCCTTGCCTTTGCCGGCCGCAAGGAAGGCCACATGACGGCTGCTCGCGATGGCAGGATAGGTCAGCGTGATGCGGGGCTGTGGAACGCCCCCCGTCGTCACCGGTGCCACCCAGGCGAGCGTCTCGTCGAGCGACGGCGTTCCGGGAAACAGCGACGCCGTGTGACCGTTCTCGCCAAGCCCCAGCAGCACCACGTCGAACAGCGGGCGCGCTGCGTCGAGCGTCTCCGCACCGTAATAGCTTTTCAGCATCTGCTCGTAAGCCGATGCGTCCTCGGCAGGGGAACCAGCGGTCACCACCCGATGAACATTGGCGGCTGGGATGGCAACATGGGCGAGAAGCGCCTCCTGCACCATATGTTGATTGCTGTTCTCGTCATCGACCGGCACCAGGCGCTCATCGCCCCAGAACAGATGCGTGCGGGACCACGGGAAACGATCGCGCAACGGCGCGGCCGCAAGAATTTCGTATAGCCGCTTCGGCGTCGATCCGCCCGACAACGCAACCGCAAACCGTCCCGCGGATGACTCAGCCAGTGTGGTGATCCAGGCCGCGGCGCGCTGGGCGAGCGCTTCGGCATCCGCCAGCCGTTCGATGCGGGGTTCAGCCATTGGCGTTGTCCAACACATACCGCTCCAAGCCGATGGCGAAGCCCTCCTCCTCGGACGACTCCGTCACGTGCGTTGCGTGTTGCTTCACCGCGTCGCTGCTGTTTCCCATCGCAATCGACAGGCCGCTCTTGCGAAACATCAACACATCGTTCGGCTGGTCGCCCATCGTGGCCACTTCGTCCGGCGCGATGCCGAGCCGCTTGGCCAAATATAATAAAGCAGCCCCCTTGTTCGCGTCTGGATGTGTCACGTCCAGATAATAAGGTTGCGACCGCGCTGCAGAGGCCGTGGCGCCCAGAGCCTCCTGAACCCGCTTCTCGCATTCTTCGACCTTGTCGAGCGCGTCGCTGACACCGACGATCTTGACTGCTTTATCAAGCGCGTCGCCGAAATCCTCCACCACCTTTGGCGGAAATTTTACGGTCCATTCCTCACGCGCGGCGTGCGGCGCGTCCTTCTTGTGGATGAGCCACTCTTCACCGCTATAAACCCACGGATCGAGCCCCTCTTCCTCGATCATCGCGATCGTCTTCTCCGCGACGTCGCGCGGCAGAGTGCGGGCCTCGATCAAGGACAGATCAGGGTTCACCCACATGCCGCCATTGAAGCCTGCAATCGGCGTGCGGATCGACAGCGGTGCTACAAGCATCTGCATGCCGCGCGGCGGCCGGCCGCTGGTAATGGCGAATTTGATGCCGGCGTCATCAAGCTTGCGCACTGCCGCGAGCGCCCGTTCCGTGAGCTTCTTCTCCTTGGTAACGAGGGTTCCATCGACATCCGCCAGCACAAGCCTGATTTTTGCCATCAATCCGGTTCCTCATCGTGCAGAAGGATGAAGTTGTCGACGGCATGCACCCAACCTTCCTCCTCGTTGCTTTGGGTGACGGAATCCGCCTACTCCCGCATGAAGCCGGCACAGTTGCCGATCGCAATGCTGTAGCCTGCCACACCAGCCGTGTCACCGGAATGTCGCCCAATACCGGCCGTCACGTTGCAGCAGTTCATGCGCTTCGTCCGGACCATCGGTGCCCGCTGCATAAGGGTGCACGTGAATGTGGCCGGCATCCCAGGAATCCAGCGCTGGCTGAACGACGCACCAGCCAGCCTCGACGTTGTCCGCACGCTGGAAAAGTGTCGCGTCGCCAACCATGCAATCGTAGAGCAGGGTCTCGTAGCCGGTGCTCGGACCTTCGTGGAAATAATCCGCGTAATTGAAGTTCATGGTGACGCCGCCGAGTTTTACACGCGGCCCCGGCACCTTGGCGCTGAACTGAAGTGTGACTCCTTCGGAGGGCTGAATGTGCAGGTACATGATGTTCGGCGTTAGCTTCTCGACGGGCGTATCGCGGAACAGCGCAAAGGGTGCTTGCTTGAAATGCACAGCGATTTCGGTGCGACGCGACTTCATGCGTTTACCCGTACGCACATAAAATGGCACGCCCGCCCAGCGCCAGTTGTCGATACCGAGCTTCATGGCAATGAACGTCTCGGTACTGGAGTTGGGATCGACATCAGGTTCTTGCCGGTAGCCAGGCACAGGTGCACCCGCAATCGAGCCCGCGCGATATTGCCCACGTACGATGTCGCGCACGATCTGGCGTCCCGCAAACGGATGCACGGCCTCTATGACCTTCGCCTTCTCATTACGCACCGCATCGGCGTCGAAGGACGTCGGCGCCTCCATGGCAACCATGGCAAGCAGCTGGAAAATATGGTTCGGCACCATATCGCGCAGCGCGCCCGTGCCTTCGTAGAATTTCCCGCGCAGTTCGACGCCTACGGTTTCAGCCGCTGTAATCTGCACATGATCGATGTTGTCGCGGCCCCAGATCGGCTCGAAGATGCCGTTCGAGAACCTCAAGGCCATTATGTTCTGGACCGTTTCCTTCCCCAGATAATGATCGATGCGGTAGATCTGATTCTCGCTGAGAACTTTCAGCAACGCTACGTTCAACCATCGCGCGCTTGCCAGGTCGTGACCGAATGGTTTCTCTACAACGATGCGCCGGAAGCAGTGTTCCTCTTCCGCCGTGAGCAGCGCCTGCGCAAGCTGCTCCGCGAGACCTTCGAAAAACCTTGCCGCTGTTGCAAAGTAGAAAATCGCATTGGATTGTTCGGGTATCTTTGCCTTCAGGCGAGAGAACGTTTCCGGATCACCGAAATCTCCCCGCAAGTAATCGAGGCGCTGGGTCATCCAATCCCAAGCAACTTTGTCGAGCGCCGCACCTTTGTCGCCGCGACGATCGGTGACGAAGTGCTGCATCGTCTCGGTCAATCCAGCGCGAAAGCCCTGGTCGCCTATGTCACGGACATCGACGCCGATGATGTGAAAGTCGTCATCGAGCAGCCCAGCCACGCGCAGATTATACAGTGCAGGCATCAGAAGCCGTTTGGTGAGATCTCCACCTGCGCCAAAAATTACAAACGTGCAGGAAGGTGCTCTAGGCGCGCGGGACAGCGCTGTGGTGTCGCCCGGAAGCGGAGCGCCGCCCTGATCCACCCGCGGTCGCCTAGCCGTGCGTTTCGACGTGGCCGCCGAACTTGTTTCGCATTGCGCTCAGCAGCTTCTCGCCGAATGTGTTTGAAGAGCGCGAACGGAACCGCGCATAGAGCGATGTGGAAAGCACTGGAACGGGCACCGATTCCTCGATCGCGGCCTCCACGGTCCAACGACCCTCGCCGGAATCGGACACATGACCTGTGAAGTTCGAAAGATCCTCGTTCTCTGCGAGCGCGGAGGCCGTCAGGTCCAGCAGCCAGGACGATACGACGCTGCCGCGGCGCCACACTTCAGCAATGTCCGGAATGTTCAAAGTGAAGCGTTGATCCTCGGGCAACTCGGTCGAGGACTTTCCCTTGAGAACGTCGAAACCCTCAGCATAGGCCTGCATCAAGCCGTATTCGATACCGTTATGGACCATCTTCACGAAGTGGCCTGAGCCGGCCGGCCCGCAATACATGTAGCCCTGCTCGGGCCGCGGATCACGGTTTCTGCGCTCCTTGGTGCGTTCAACATCACCTATCCCGGGCGCGAGCGTCGCAAAAATCGGGTCGAGCGCCTGCACGGTTTCAGCGGGACCGCCGATCATCATGCAATAGCCACGATCGATGCCCCAAACGCCGCCAGAAGTTCCAACATCAATATAGTTGATGCCCTTCTCCTTAAGTTGCTTCGCCCGGCGGATGTCGTCCTTGTAGAAGGTGTTGCCGCCATCGATGATCGTGTCGCCGGACTCCAGCAACTCGCCAAGTGTCGCAATCGTTGACTCGGTGATTTCACCAGCGGGCAACATGACCCAAACAGCGCGTGGCTTCTCGAGACCACGCAACAAATCCTCCAGATCAGCAGCGCCGATCGCGCCCTCACCGGCAACTTTCTTGACTGCCTCGGGGCTGTGATCGAACACCACGCAGCGATGGCCGGCGCGCATGAGCCGAAGCGTGATATTTCCGCCCATTCTTCCGAGGCCAATGACGCCAAGCTGCATAGACAGGATCTCCGGGTTCGTTAGATCGCGTATTGTCAGGAAAGTGCCTGCTCGATCGCCGTGTGTAACGACTTCAAGCCTACATCGACATCGGCGCCCAGATGCACCCGAAGCGCCCGGCGGCCACGTTCAGCGAGAACACCGAAGTCGCCGCGAGCCTGGGCGGCCTTGACCAGGCCAAAGCTATAGCCTGCACCTGGCACTTCCAGATCCGCTGCATCATCGGCCGTGATCTGCAGAAACACTCCGCTGTTCGGACCGCCTTTGTACGCCTGGCCGGTCGAATGCAGGAAGCGAGGCCCGAACTCAGCCGCAGTGGCCACATGCAGACGATCCCGGATTAAGGTCCTGATCGACTGGATCGCCTCAATATGGGCCGCGTTTCGCTCCACATAGGCAAGCAGCGCTACATAATCGCCGGCTTTCACACGTTTGAAGTGCGCCTTCAGAACAGCCACGAGGTCGCCGCCTTTTAGCTCGGCGGTGTTTCGCTCATCTGCAAAGAGCTTGGCGCCGGGGAACGATGCAAAGGGTTGTTCCTCAGGGAGATTCCCGGTTTTCGCCGCTGCGTCGGTCAATTCCCGGGTTTTGATCTTACTGGCCTCGACGTCCGGCTGATCAAAAGCGTCGATACCGATGACGCTACCGGCCACTGCCGTCGCAAACTCCCAGAGGAAAAATTGCTGTCCAAGTTCCTGGTGGCCGTTGATCGCGACGCGAACGACAGGTTGGCCTGCTGCCTCCAACGCGAGGATGGCCGCATCCTGCGCAGCATCCGGCGCATCATCGAGGCGAAGATAGGCAAAGATCCTATCTGGACCGTACTCGGATGATGCAACCAACGGTTCGTTGTCGATCGGCACAATGCCATGACCGTGCTTCCCGGTGCTCTCGGCCAGAAGTTGCTCGAGCCACGCGCCGAGATCCGCAATCCCCGGGGATGCCGCAATCGTCACCTTGTCACGGCCTGCCACGCACGCTGCCCCTAGGATCAGACCAAGTGTCACACCAGGATTCGCTTCAGGCGGTGTGCCCGGCGAGCACGTTTGTACCATGCGCATCGCCGAGTTCAGGAACTCCCTCATGTTGACGCCCATGGCAGCTGCAGGGACCAGGCCGAAGTTCGACAGCACCGAGTAACGGCCACCGATGGCGGGGTTGCCCATGAATATGCGGCGGAAGCGATCCCCCTCCGCCACCTTCTGCATGTGAGATCCCGGGTCCGTCACGGCAACGAAGTGCTCGCCTGCCTTGTCGGGGCCAACTGCTTCCTGCATTCGAGCCCAAAAATAAGCTTTCAGAATATTCGGCTCCAGCGTGCCGCCGGACTTGCTGGAGACAATGACAAGCGTTGCTCCCAGATCGACCATGTTTTCGAACGTCTTGATCTGCTGCGGATCGGTACTGTCGAGAACGTGCAAACTAGGCCAGCCGGCACGATGACCGAACGTTTCCGAGAAAACTTCCGGGCCGAGACTGGACCCACCCATTCCGAGCAGCAGCACGTGCTTGAAGCCGGCGGCTTTCACCTCGTCCTGGAAGGCAATCAGTTCATTCACATGGTCCAGGCGTTCGGCAGGAACACTGAGCCACGCGAGCCACTTGCCCTCGTCCTTACCTGTCCACAACGACGCGTCGCCGGCCCACAATTTGCGAACCTTGCCACCCGCACGCCAAGCCTCGACCTGCTTCTTGAATTCCGCATCCAGGTCCGATGGCAGCTTGAAAGCCAACTTGCCAAGTGACGTTCCGATCAGATCGGCCCGCTTCTTTGCGACAGCCAGAAGCAAATGGTCAGCGGCATCCGCGAACAACTTTACCCCTTCTTCCACAAGTTTCTTGGTCACAGAAGACATGTCGAGGCCGAGCCTGTCGACTTCCGACATGACTTGGCGTGCCTCCTCGACGTTCTCCGTCAATGTCGGGCGCACGTTCCCATGCTCGCGGAACGCGTCCATCGTCGCCGGGGGAATGGTGTTGACCGTATCGCGGCCGATCAGTTCCTCCACATACCGCACATCGCTGTAAGCCTTGTCTTTCGTCCCGGTGCTGGCCCAAAGCAGGCGCTGCGGGTTAGCACCCGCCGCTTTGAGTTTAGCCCACCGCTCGCCGGCGACCATGTCCTGATACCAGGCGTAAGCAAGCTTGGCATTGGCGATGGCGACCTTGCCTCGAATGGCACGCAGCGCATCAGCTTCCTTGTCACCCGCTGCAATACGCCCGTCGATCGTCTTGTCGATGACGGCATCGATCCGGCTCACAAAGAAACTGGCAACGCTGGAAATTCGGCTGATATCCTCGCCTTTTGCGTGCCGGGCCTCGAGCCCAGAAACATATGCTTCAGCAACTTGCTTGTACGCGTCCTGACTGAACAGGAGTGTGACGTTGATGTTGATGCCATCTTCGATCAACGTGCGGATTGCCGGGATGCACTCGGGCGTGCCCGGAACCTTCACCATGAGGTTTGGCCGCTGCACCCATTTCCACAGGCGCCGGGCTTCGGCTATCGTCTCGTCCTGGCGCAACGCGAGATAGGGCGAAACCTCGAGGCTGACGTAACCGTCGAGGCCCTTGGTGCGATCGAAGACAGGCCGCAGCACCTCCGTTGCGTGCTGAATGTCATCAACAGCCATGGTCTCGTAAAGCGTGTTCGCGTCGCTCTGACCGCCCGCTGCGAGCTGCTTGAACTGCTCGTCGTAATCGGCACCCGAGCCCATTGCCTTCTCGAAGATCGATGGATTTGAAGTGACGCCGCCGAGACCGTCCTCGTCGACAAGCCGCTTGAGGCTCCCGTCAGCGATGAAGCTGCGCCTGATAAAATCCAGCCATGGCGACTGACCTTCCTGCAGCAGCAATTTCAACGAACTCTTCGTGCCCTGATCGGAAGTGTTGGCAACCGTGTCCATGACCGGTCTCCTTGCAAGTGGCTTAGACGAAGCAGCAGCGCGTCACGTGCGTCCCGCCTGCTTACGGGCTTCGGCTGCAACGGCCTCGGGCGTAAAACCGAATTTCTTCAACAGGGCGCTGAGTGGCGCTGAGGCGCCAAAGGTGTGCATGCCAATGACGGCACCGGAACTCCCGATATACCGATCCCACCCGATCGTCGCCGCCTGCTCGACCGCGACGCGGCCACGAATATGCGGCGGGAGCACAGTGTTGCGATATTCCTCTGGCTGAACCTCGAACAGGTCCCACGATGGGAACGACACGACCCGTGCGCGGATGCCTTCACTCTTCAAAGTCTCATAGGCGCCGACAACGAGGCCAACTTCGGTTCCCGTCGCCATCAGGATGACTTCAGGTTCGCCACCCTCCGCATCCGCCAGGATATACGCCCCTTTTTCGAGACCCGATGCCGCTGCATATTTTGTCCGGTCAAAGGTCGGCATCGCCTGCCGCGACAGAATAAGGCAGGCCGGCTGCTCCTTCAACGTCATGACGTGACGCCACGCTTCAGCAACCTCATTGGCGTCGCCTGGGCGAATGACAATCATGCCGGGAATGGCACGCAGGCTGACCAGCTGCTCGATCGGCTGATGAGTCGGCCCGTCCTCACCAACACCGATACTGTCATGCGTGAAGATGTAGACGACCGGCAGTTCCATGATCGCGGACAGCCTGATCGGGGGCTTCATGTAATCCGAGAAAATCAGGAATCCCGAACCGTAGGGCCGTAATGCGGACAACGCTAGTCCATTACAAATCGAGCCCATCGCGTGTTCGCGAATGCCGAAATGCAGGTTCCTGCCGCCATAATTATCCGCCTCAAAACTTTCCGCGCCGGGGAAGGTGAGATTGCTCTTGGTGGAGGGCGCAAGGTCCGCCGCGCCGCCGATCATCCACGGAACATGAGGAGCGATGGCATTCAGCACCTTCTGCGAAGCGTCGCGCGATGCAAGTCCCTTCTCGTCGGCGGGGAACGTGGGAATGTCGCGATCCCACCCGTCCGGCAGCGTGTGCTGGTTCATCATTTCCAGCTCAGCGGCAAGTTCCGGATACTGCTCCCTATAGCGGCCAAGCAGTTCCAACCATTTCGCACGCGCTTCGGCACCGCGCTTTCCGATGCCTTGCTTGAAATGATTGTAGACGCCGTCAGGAACAAGGAATTGTGCATCCTCTGGCCAGCCGTAAGCGCGTTTCGCGCCGCGAACCTCCTCCTCGCCCAAAGCTTCGCCGTGCGCGCTGCGCGTGCCGGCCTTCTTTGGCGCGCCCCACCCGATGATGCTGTGCACGACGATGAAACTCGGCCGGTCGGTCACGGTCTTGGCGTGCGCCAAAGCAGCAGCGACAGCGTCTGTATCGTTGGCGTCCGCCACGTGTTGCACGTCCCAGCCGTAAGCTGCAAACCGCGCCCCTACATCCTCATCAAATGCGAGATCTGTCGAACCTTCGATGGTGATGTGATTGCTGTCGTAAATCCAGGTGAGGTTGCCGAGTTTTAGATGACCCGCGGTTGAAGCGGCTTCCGAGCTGACGCCCTCCATCATATCGCCGTCACCTGCCAGCGTGTAGATGTGGTAGTCGAACAAATCGAAACCGGGTTTGTTATAGCGATTTGCCAGAAACTTCTGCGCCATTGCGAGGCCGACAGAGTTTCCGCAACCCTGACCAAGCGGCCCCGTTGTCGTTTCCACACCGGACGTCATGCGGTATTCTGGATGGCCCGCCGTCTTGCTGCCCATCTGGCGGAAATGCTTGAGGTCCTCAAGGGTCAGCGCAGGACCATTGCGATCCTCGTGTTCGTTGACTGCACGCAATCCCGCGAGATGGATCAAAGCGTAAAGCAACATGGATGCATGCCCGACCGACAGCACGAAGCGGTCGCGATTCGGCCAGTTCGGGTCCTCAGGGTCGTAATTCAGGAAGCGCTGCCAGAGGGTGTATCCAACGGGCGCCATGGCCATCGGCGTGCCGGGATGGCCGGAATTCGCCTGCTGCACCGCGTCCATCGCCAGCGTACGAATTGTGTCGATGCATAGCAGGTCCATATCCTGCACGCCGCCGCCATTGGGCGACCGACCATGAGCCTTCTCAATCGCCGAAACTGCCGCGGATGACATGCACTCTCCTTAGCTTTATCTTTTCATGGTCATGGTCGCCATCGGGCAGGTGGCTCTTCGTGCCCCCGCTGACGCTACTGCGTGGCGCTAGTTTCAGCCAGAACATGGCGTCCCAACAATCACGGCTTCGTGACAGTTACCGATGATCCGGCGCTTTGGTCTGTCCCATGAACCGCGATTTCATTCGCTGCCGGCCAGTCTAGCCGCGCGTGCCGTGAGCGTGTCGGTGTTGGTCGAGACGGTCGGATGGATATAATCCAGCTTGCCGTCCTGCGCGTAAATCTCACCGGTCGCCCCGACGCCGCTGATCGATTCGATACGACAGATAAGTTCGTTGGTTTCAATGATCGGCGTTCGCTGCGCCTTGACCACGCCGACCGCGGGCGGCCCCTTGCCGGGCCGCGGAGGTGCCGACGCGAAAACGGCGGCGACGCCACGGTGCGCAGGCAGGGGTTCGGCATTCCTGTCTCCCGTGGGAACGGCTCAAACCGCACCATAGCGGCTGCCAGGCATAGTCACCCATACGTGCGCCTCGCCGCAAATTGGTGGGGTTACGGTATAGAGACAAGCCGCAAGTGTCCGAGGTCTGCCTCTGACGGTCGTATGTTGCTGAACGTACCTGGTAGGCTGGACTGGTATATAGCGATTTCAAAGGCTTATAAAGCTTTTCTGATCGAAGCGGATCGGAACTTTGTTTTGACGAGCATCTCCATCCGACAGGTTAGCCCATTCGGTCGAACGATGCCCGAGCTGCTGCCTTGTCGTCGTCGGATACGGCTTCTTCGTAAATCAGAACAATGACAATTGTGGTTGGGCGCGTCTCGCGCTTGCACCAGGCGGGAGGAAGTGTCGTGTTTCCAGAGCGGAGCGCTCCTCAAAGCGCAACTGGCGGGCAGCAACCTGGAAACGCTGAGCGAGCAGGTCGGCATACGGCCCATTGCCTTTGAACCGCGCCCCGAAATTGCTGTCGTTAAGCTTTCCGGCGCGCGTCTCCCGGACCAGGTTCAGCACGTGACGGGACCGTTCGGGATAGTGTTCCATGAGCCAGGCTTCGAACATTTCCCTGAGTTCGTGCGGCAGGCGAAGCAGCACATATCCCGCGCAACCGGCGCCCGCCCGCCTCGCCCGGTCCAGGATGCGCTCGAGTTCCGCATCGTTGAGGCCAGGTATCATCGGCGCCGCCAGAACGCCGGTCGGTACCCCAGCCTGAGCAAGCCCGGCGATTGCGCCAAGCCTGCGCTCCGGTGCAGCAGCGCGGGGCTCCATCCGGCGCGCCAGATTGCCGTCGAGCGTGGTGACCGAGAGCCACACGCGCACCAGTCCGCGCGCCGCGAGCCGTTGCAGAATGTCGATGTCCCGCAGCACACCGGCGGATTTGGTGACGATGCTGACAGGATGGCCAAAGCGTTCGAGCACCTCAAGCACAGACCTGGTCAGCTTGAGCGTTCGCTCGACGGGTTGATAAGGATCTGTGTTTGATCCGAGCGCCAAGGGCTTGGCAGTATAGCCCGGCCGCCGCAACTCCTTCTCGAGAAGCGTAGCAACATCGGGCTTGAAGGTCAGCCGGGTTTCGAAATCAAGTCCGGGCGAGTAGCCGAGATAGGCGTGTGTCGGGCGGGCGTAACAATAGACGCAGCCATGTTCGCATCCACGGTAGGGGTTGACCGCCCGGTCGAAGCCCAGATCGGGTGAGGTATTCCAGGATATGACACTCTTGCTGGCATCGCGCGTCAGGGTCGTGGGCAGTGGCGGCAGGTTTGCCAGGCCTTCGATCGTCTCCCACCCGTCGTCGAACGGCTCCAGATCGCGTGTCTCGAAGCGGTTGGTGGGGTTCGAGGTCGCTCCCCGGCCGCGCCGAGCCGTCGACCGCCGCGCAACCTGCGGCACCGACGTTGGGGTGGCGCTCAGCTCCAAGGCGGCAAGAGCGTCGCAATCGGGGTGCTGCTCGACCCCCCGCGTCGAGTGCTTGTGGCCGACCTGAACACGGGCGAGATGCATAGCGTTCCCCCTTTGTTCGAATAAGATAAGCTCGAAGCCCTGCCCAATGTCAAGAACACAATGTGAACACCGCCGGCGTTGGCGCGATCGTTCTACGTCGCAGGCCTTCATCCTTCCGTGATGAAGGGAACGTGAGTAGCGCCATCCACGTTTTGCTGCGACGCACCACCGGAATACCAGCATCGGATTTGAGATGGGCAATCTCGAAAATACCACATTTCGACACAGCTCCGCATCGCCGAGCCAGTTCATGTGTTCCCGCCGCACAGCTGCCATTAATCCCAGGCTCGCCGAGGTGCTGGGCGTTCGCATCGACGACGTGAGCGTTACCGGCCTGCTCGATCAGGTCGAGCAGGCCGTGGTCCAGCATCGACGGCTTCTCATCGTCAATGCGAACGCGCATCTCGTCAGCCTGGCACGAACACGGCCGTGGCTTCGCTCGCTCTTCGAGCGGGCAGACATTGCATTCTGTGACGGAGCGGGAGTCCAGTTCGCGGTCAAACTCCTGACCGGCCGACTACCCCACCGTCATACACCGCCGCAATGGATCGATGCCATGGCAGAGCGCCTGCAGCCGCACGGCGCCTCGATCTATTGGCTCGGCGGCCAACGCGCTGTGGTTGCGCGGGCTGCTGCCATCTTCCGTGATCGCACAGGAACAAGGCTTGCCGGTTATCACCATGGCTTTTTCGATCACCAAGCTAACAGTGCCGATAACCAGCGTATTGTCGCAGCCATCAATCAGGCGCGGCCCGACGTTCTCCTGCTCAATCTGGGGATGCCACGCCAGGAAGCATGGCTGGCTGACAACTGGGACAAGCTCGACGTCTCGGTCGCGATCACCGCAGGCGCGCTCGTCGATCACGTTGCCGGTCGGGTCAAGCGTCCGCCTGGCTGGGTCGCAAGCTTCGGCCTCGAGTGGCTGGTGCGGCTTGCGATCGAGCCGAGGCGCCTGTGGAGACGCTACCTCCTGGGTCTGCCCCCCTTCGCCGCACGGGTATTCCTGCAAAAGGGCCGCTCCATGCTTCGCGCCTGAAGCGGCCAAGCACCTTCGTCAGACAGGCCGCCGTCAGTATACGCTCACCACAGCCATTTGCGCCGCATCCTGGCCATTCCGCGGCTCTATGCTGAGGGGGTAACTGCCCCACCATGGGCCACCGGCCCAATAGGTGAACCCGAGAAGCCCTGCCGCGCGCATTTCTGCCAGGCCATTGGCCAGTTCAGTGTTCCAGTTTGGATCGTCGTTCCCGACGCCGATCTCGCCGATCATGCAAGCAGCGTGTTTGGCCGTGCACCAAGTCGCAAACGGTACGATACGCTCAGCAATCGTATTGACGGTGACGCCATACTGGATCTCGGTATTCCAGGCAAAATGAGTCCCGCTATTGTCGCGGTCACCGTAAACATGGGCTTCGTAGATCATCTTGCGCGATGCGTCATGGATGTTCAGCGAGCCGTTGTTCTGCGGCCAGCTGCCGGCCGAAGACCAATCATCTCCCTCGACAAAGATGGTTGTCTGGGTATCGAAGCGCCGGATGGCATGAACGGCGCGTTGCGCGGCCAGCGGCCACACGGCAGGAGACGGCATGTTGCTGGGCTCGTTCATCAGGTCGTAACCCCCAAGGCCCGGCCTTCCTTTCAAGGCCTGCGCAAGCAAGCTCCACATGCGCCCGAAATTGTCGATTGTGACTGTGCCGTCGCCGATCTTGTGGCCGCCATAACCGCCGTAATTATGAACATCGACCATCATGACCATGCCCAGCGCGTTCGCCTCGGCGAGCAACGTCGTAATATAGCCAAGATAGGTCGGATCCAGCGCCGGAGCTTTCTGGGAGCCGATAAGTCCAGGCTGAAGCCTCTCCCACAAGATCGGCAGCCGAACGATGCGGAGGCCCTTTGATTGGTAATAAAGGAGTTCTGAGTTGCTCGGCACCGGATAATCCCATCCCGGGCGGCCAGGAAGCGCTCCAGGATTGAACTCGAGCCCGCTGAGGTTGACGCCGTTCGCCAGAGTTTGCGCGATATTCTGGGCGGCATGGACACCGCCTGCAGAGAGCAAGGCCACGCCACTTACCGCTGCGAGGGCGATAAACGTACGGAAATTTGTCAACAACGCCATAAACCTTCTCCAGACCATACAATACGCTAACGCAACATAACCTTAGGTTGAATATCTCCCGGAGTGTTAATACTAAATACACCTTTTTGCAACTTTGAGTAGAATCTGGAAATGTCGGGGCCATTTCCCGTGGTAGATGCAGATTTGCACCATGTGGCCGGCCGAAGCGGCAGGCTCGAAATCCGCTCCGCACGCGAAATTGTGCAGCGCATCATGCCGCTGATGCGTTTAATGCGGGAGGACATGTGTTCAACGGTGTTGATGACCCGGCATTGGAGGGCTCAGCGTCGAATTCATGCCGCCTTCCTCGGGCCCGGGTGGCAATTTTGCTCCCAGGCCGCAAGACGGACAGGACGCCAAACGAGCGATGAGTGACCTTGTAAACTACGAGAACCAGCCGCGGCTGCTGCTGCCGCAGGCGTCCGACATGTCGCCGGCTGCCGAGCTGATCCGAGTGGTGAAGCGGCACATGCGCGTGGCACTCGGCATCACCGCGGCCGTCACGCTCGCCGCCGGTCTGGTTACCTTCGCACTACCGAAGCGATACACTGCGACGGCATCCGTCTATGTGCTCCCGGAGACGCCCGATCCACTGCAGGCCGCGCAATCCGGCTCCCGCGGCCTGTCCGACGACGAAGTGAACACCCAATCTTCACTCATGCGGGGACGCGATCTCGCAGTCGGTGTCGTCGCCAAGCTCGGTATCGGGTCAGAGATTTCAAAGCCCGGGATCTCCCATCAGATACTGTGCCGCCTGTTGCCCGACCTCTCCCGGTGCGCTCCGCCACAGCCGCCCTCGCTCGACGGTCGGGTGGACGCATTTCTGAGCCGCCTCGCAGTGGCCGGCGAGCAGCGTTCGCGCGTCATCGATCTAACCTATGTGGACAGCGATCCGGCGCGCGCGGCCGCTGCCCTGAATCTCCTGGTCGAACGCTACCAGCAACAGCAGATCACGACCCGGACGGCCGACATCTCACGCACGTCCGGCTGGCTGTCTCAGCGCGCCGACGATCTACGACGCGCCTGGCTTGCGGCGGAGGAGAAGGCGGGCGCTTTCCGGGCGGCAAGTGGTCTCACCAGCGGATACGGCGATCGTTCGAACGAGCCGCTCGTCTCACAGCAGGTCGGCCACGCCGCGACTGATCTTTCCACCGCACAGGCCGAGCTGGCTGCCGCACAGGCCAGGCAAAATGCGCTGCACGCCGCCGTGGCCAGCGGCGGGCTAAGCCAGGTGACGCAGGATCCGACCCTGGTGGCTCTCGCGGCCCAGCTCAGCCAGCTCGAGGTCCAGCGCGCAGAATTGCGCGCCTCGCACGGCTCGCGCTACCCGGCGGTTGCAGCTATCGAACAGCAGATCGCTGCCGCCCGTGGACAGGTCGCCATGCAGAGCCAGCGCGCGCTTCACGCTGTAGACACTGAGGTCGCCGCCAAGCGAGCCGCGGTCGCAGCCTTGTCCGGCAACCTGAACACCCTGCGCGGCCAGGCCAGCCAGAGCAGCGGAAAACAGGTAAGCCTCGCGACGCTCGACAACGAAGCGCACGATGCCCGAGCCGCCTACCAGGAGTTCCTGACCCGCGCCAAACAGCTGGACGACCGCACCGAGCTGCTGCAGCCCCAGGTACAGTTCGCCTCCCACGCGCCGGTGCCGGGCGCGCCATCCTTCCCCAACAAGCCGAAATTCCTGCTCGGAGGCCTTGCACTCGGCATGCTGTGCGGGATTGGCGTGGCGCTCAGCCGTGAGCACTTTGCCCGCGGCTTCAACAACGTCAGCCGCATCAGCGAGGAACTCAGCCTGCCGCTGCTATGCGCCGTTCCAAAACTGCCGGTGCGCAACCTGCGCCGCATCGCGCAGTATGTCGCGGACAACCCGCTTTCGGCAGCGGCAGAGAGCGTGCGCGCACTGGGCGCCCATCTCCAGCTCGTAGCCCATGGCGGCGAGGCTCCACGCTGCGTGGTCATCGCCTCCGCCACCGGCGGTGAAGGCAAGACGACGACGGCGATATGGCTGGCTACAGCGCTGTCGCAGGCTGGCCGCAAAGTACTCCTGATCGATGGCGACCATCGTAGAGGCACCATCCTTCACCGCCTCGAAGGCCGTCCCGGTGCCGGCTTCGCCGAACTGGTAAGCGGCCAGGAGGATCCGGCCCGTCTGACACAACGAGACATGAACGACAGGTTTGACTACATCACGGCGGGCACCCCCATGACGCGGCCGTTTGGCCCGGCGGAATTCGCGACGTTACAGTCCCTGCTGGACAGGTTCCGCAATGAATATGACCTCGTCATCATCGACACACCGCCGCTGCTGGCCATGACCGACGCGTTGATCTTCGCGCAGATCGCGGATGCGACGATCTTCGTCTGTCGCTGGAACAGCACCACACGACAAGCCGTCGCCGGAAGCATCAACCGGCTCGCACGGTCGGGCGCATCGCTCATCGGCGTGGCCCTGACCATGGTGGATCGCGGCAGGCTGTCCTTGTTCAGCGATGAATACCGGCGCGCCGACCAACGGCTCATCGAAGGATATTACAGCCATTAGCGCCCTCGCTTACCAAGGGGCCATTGGGGAAAGGGGTGCATGGTGAACGGAAATCTCTCCGTAGCCCATGTCGTCAGGCAGTTTGACCCATCGATCGGCGGTCTCGAGGACTCGGTTCGCAACCTTGTACGCGCGCAGCGGGACCAGCATGGTCTCGATGCGCGTGTCGTCACGTTGGACAGCGTATTTACAGATCCGTCCCGCAAATTGCCTGCGCGAGAGACCATCGGCGGGACTCCCGTGCGCCGTCTGCACTGGAGAGGATCATCGCGTTATCCGGTCGCTCCCTCCGTGCTTGGGGCCATCAGCGGCGCCGATGTCGTTCATGTTCACGGCATCGACTTTTTCTTCGACTTCCTGGCCGCTGCGCGCAGGCTGCACTCCGGCAAACTGGTCGCCTCGACCCATGGCGGTTTCTTCCACACGGAAAAACAGGCCCGCTTGAAACGACTGTGGTTCCAGACGATCACGCGCGCTTCTGCGTCCGCATATGATGCGATCGTCGCGTGCAGCGAAAATGACGCATCCATGTTCGGAGCACTCGGGCTTCGCAATCTCAGCACCATTGAAAATGGCGCCGACCTGCGGAAATTCGAAGCCGCCGTGCAGGCGGATCCCGATCCGCGCAGGTTGCTCTATTTCGGCCGTTTCGCCGCGCACAAGCGAATCGCCGCCCTTTTCGATCTTCTTGCAGCCTTGCTCGCGCGCGAACCCGGCTGGCACCTGGTGGTCGCCGGCAGCCCATCCGACCAACAACCCGAAGCGTTGCGCGAGGCGGCACGGCTCGCCGGCGTCACCGATGCCGTGCGTTTCTGTATAAGACCGGACGATTGCGCACTGTCACGCGAGCTCTCGCAGGCGCAATGGTTCGTCTGCGCATCGGCGCATGAAGGCTTCGGCATCGCTGCAGTCGAGGCTGCATCCGCCGGCCTCATCCCGGTGTTGAGCGATATACCGCCTTTCCGGAAGCTGGTTCAGAAACTTGGACATGGTGTGCTGTTCGACCCGCTGCACGCAAACGCCGCCGCTGACAGGTTGCTCGCCACCAGCCACCAGACCCAATCCCGTGCCGACATTGCCCGCGCTGCACAGGCCTATGATTGGACCACTGCCGCCGCTGCGTATGTCCGCATCTACGCCTCCATCTCTGCACGCGGCGTCGCCCGCGACGAAATGCGGGCAAGACCCACATGAAGCCGCAACGATCCCGCTTGATCAGGCTGGCGCCGGCAGCGATCGCAGTTCTCGCCTTCGCAATGCCCTGTTCTGCATCGGTCGGACCGGCGTTGCGCGGCGTAAATATATCGGGCGGCGAGATCAACGCCGGCGCCCTCCCGGGCCGCCTCAATTTCGACTATGTCTACCCGAGCTCGAAACAGCTTCGGCTCTTTGCGGGTTATGGCATGTCGACCATACGCATGCCGGTTTTGTGGGAGCGCTTGCAACCACAGCTGGGCCACCCACTCGACACCGCGGAGATGCGGCAGCTCGAAAGCGTGCTCGATACGGCCGCCACACTCGGTTTGTCGGTCGTCGTCGACCTGCATGATTATGGCTCCTATCGCGGCCATCATGTCGGCACGCGGGACGTGCCGGTTTCTGCATTCGCCGATTTATGGAAACAACTGGCAGCACGCTGGAGCCATCGCGAAGGCGTCATCTTCGGCCTGATGAACGAGCCTCACGATATCGACACGGCAAGCTGGGCGCGTGCTGACCAGGCGGCCATCGACGCAATTCGTGCGACCGGCGCCCGGCAACTGATCCTCGCCTCAGGCGTCGGCTGGGACGGCGCACATAATTTCGTGTCCGGCTCGTCGGATGGTCTGCCGAATGCACCGGCTCTGTCCGCTTTGCGTGACCCCGCCGACCATCTTGCGATCGAGCTGCATCAGTACCTCGATCAGGACTCGTCCGGCACACACGGCGATTGCCGCGATCCTGCCGCCGCGGTGGCATCCCTCACTCCGGCCACCGAGTGGCTGCGCGCTCATCACGAACATGGATTTCTCGGCGAATTCGCTGCCGCACGCAGCGAGGCTTGCCTCGCCTCGCTCGACGCGATGCTCACCTACATGGACAGCAACGCTGATGTCTGGCTTGGCTGGACTTACTGGGCGGCTGGGGCCTGGTGGGGCGACTACCGATTTTCCGTCGAGCCGAAAGATGGGCGCGACGCCCCGCAGATGGCCGTTCTGCGCCGTCACTTTCAGCCTCGGTCTTGAGCAGCCTTCGTGAAAACGCATTTTCACAAGAACCTGTTCTACAACATCGTCGGCTCCGCGCTGCCGATCCTGTCGGCGCTGATTACGGTGCCGTTTTACATTCGTGAAATCGGCGCCGCACGCTACGGCGTTGTCTCCATCACCTGGATCCTGCTCGGCTATTTCGGCTTCCTGGATTTCGGCCTCTCCCGCGCATCCGCAAACGCGTTGGGGCGGCTCGGCCACGCTCCACCATCCGAACGCTCCCCCGTCTTCATGACGGCATTCTACCTGAACCTCAGCCTCGGCTTCGTGGGCGGCTTGATCCTGTATTTCGGCGGCCATTTCCTGCTGTTGCACGTATTCAAGCTGACCGGCCCACTCGCTGAAGAAACCATGGCAGCGTTCCCCTGGATGGTCCCAATGCTACCGCTTGGCATGGTTCTCAGCGTCGCGTCAGGATCACTTGAATCGCGCGAGCGTTTTCTGCAGTCGAACCTGCTCAACGCCGCCGGCACCGTCATGGGCCAGGTGCTTCCACTGCTCTGCGCGTATCAATTCGGGCCAACCTTGAACGTGTTGATACCGGCGACACTGTTGGCACGGCTGCTCGTCGTCGTCATGATCTATGGTGTCGCAATCTGGAGCGAATGGCCGCTCCGCCTGTTCGACTTTCATCTCGCCTGGGCAAAGCGCCTGTTCGGCTATGGCGCCTGGGTCAGCGTATCGAGCCTGCTGTCGCCGCTGTTGGACAGCCTTGATCAGGTCCTGATCGGACGGCTGCTCGGACCCGTTGCCATTGCCCATTACGCCGTGCCGATGAACCTTTCGATGCGAAGCCAGGTGGTCGCCACCGCTTTGGCGCGCACGTTGTTTCCCCGCGTGTCGCGGGCATCGCCAGCAGAAGCGCGCGACGTCACCGAACAGGCGGTCGTTTCACTGGCCTATGGCTTTGGTGCAGTTTGCGGCCCGGCAATCCTGTTTTGCGGACCATTTGTGCGCGTCTGGGTCGGCGACACCTTCGCCGCGGTGTCGCAGCCGGTGGCTGAAATCCTCATGTTGGGAGCATGGGCAAACGGCATTGGCTTCATGCCCTACGGATTGATCCAGGGTCAGGGGCGGCCGGATCTCACTGCCAAAGTCCATGCGGCGGAAGTCGTGCCTTTCATAGGCGGCCTCGTCCTGCTCATCCATCTAGCCGGTCTGCCCGGAGCCGCACTGGCCTGGACCTTACGCGTCGCCGGTGATTGCATCGCTTTGCTGTGGCTCGGCCGCTGCTTCACGCCGACTTTGGCACGCGCACTTCCGGCATTAATCCTGATGGTCGCGTGCTGCATTTTTGCCGAAACAACATCGCTGGCCTGGACCGCCTCGCTGTTCATGTCGGCCGCGATGGGGTGTGTCTTCCTGCTTGCCGGCATCGCGATGGACCCAAATCTGCGTGTGGCATCGCAGACGATCTTCGCCAAGGTTACCGGGCGCACGTCTCACACTCCGGTTTCGCAGGAGGTTCGGTGAGTTCTCGATCCAAGCCTGATGCGGATGACCAGGGCATGACCGGGATCCGATCGCCGAATTTCGCCGTCGTGTTCAAGTCGCACCGGTGGGATCCCTTCGTCGCGCGGCAACTCGCGCGCTACCGCGAGCAGTGCGGATCCGCACCGGTATTTCTCGTGCTCGACGAAACCGGACGGAACTTCGGTGGTGTCTCCGACCCTCTCCTCATCAGAACCACGAACGCCGACCTGATCGCCATGGGCCTGGCCGATCGTGCCGAGCGTGGGTCCCTGCTCTGGTGGAACACCGACTACCAGAATTACTTTGTGCGCGATCGGCAGCCCGGCTTCGATTATTATCTTTGCGTCGAATACGACACGAGGATCATTGGATCGATCGACAGCTTTGTCGCTGCAGCCCAGGCGGCCGCAGCGGATATGGTCTCGCTTCCGACCCGTCAACCGAAGGCCGAGTGGATGTGGACCCGCTATCACGCGCGGACCTATGGTTACGATGCCGTCCGAGGTTCGTTGAACTGTATTTCCCTCTACTCCGCGCGCGCCCTGGATCATCTCAAGGAACGTCGCATTGCAATGTCGGACGAGGACCGCAGAAGCGAGGTTCCGTTCTGGCCAGGCAATGAGGTGTTCGCCGCTACCGAGATCGCCAAGGCCGGTTACAAGTTCATATCGCTTTCCGAGTTCGGCGATACCGATGGTTACGAGTGGTTTCCGCCATTGCTCGAGGAAGATGTCGACGAGACAGGCCGTCCTGGTTTCCTGCATCCGGTGCTCGAGAAAGCCAGCTACATCCATAGCTTGCTCCGCTTCGAAAACAGCCTGCCGGCCTATTTCGACAAGGGCAGCGCATTGCGTCGAAAGCTCGCGCGATTTCCGACCGAAGACTATGCGCCCTTACTCGCGAGGGCCGCGTTCACCCGCGCACGGATGCGAGTGCGTGAGCGCTTCGAAGCCGTTCAATGCAGGATTGACGCGCTACGGGATCGCTTTCGCGGCGCCCAATTGCCAGAGCGCCAAGCACGACCGTGACACACATCGCCACGAACACGGTAATCCTCCTGAGAACCCACCGCTTCAACGAACAGGAGCGTGCTTTCGCGCATCGCATGACGATGCAGACGGGGCTACAAGTCCACATCGTCGCCGATGAAACACGCGGCACGGTCGAGACGGCGCCGTTCGGCAAGATCAGCTTTCAACCCGGGATCCTGCAGAGCCTGAGGCTGCACTGCCCGCCCGATGCAGCATGGCGGTGTGGTGATTACGGCTTCTATCTCGCCCGCAAGACGCTGCCGGACGTCGGGTACTTTTGGCTGGTCGAGCCCGACGTTCGTTTCGGCTTCACCAGCTATGGCGATCTCTTCGATGGCTTCAACAATGTTTCGGCCGACTTCATTGCCCCGTTCGTGAAACGTGCCGAGCGTGAGCATTTCTGGCAACCGACGATGCGCTGGATGACGCCAAGCGTCTTTCGCTGTTTCTTCGCGTTTTGCCGAATGTCTGCAGCTGCGGCGGATTATTGCCTCGAGCAACGACGGCAGCTTCGATGGCATCCCGCCGCGAGGATTATGTGGCCGAACGACGAAACATTCGTTTCGACGATCCTTGTACGCGGCGGCTTCTCGGTGCGGGACCTTAACGACTTCGGACGGCGCCTCGTCACGGAAGACAGCTTCGGGTTCTTGAATGTGCAACAGGGTGAAAGGCTGGAGCAAGCAGCACCTGACGGCCTGGTGCATCACCCTGTCCTTTCAGGCGCAGAGTTCGAGAGTAAACTTGGGCGGGCCGACCGTGGAATCGCGAGAGGCGAGGCAGCAAGACTTAAGTTCCTGCGCGGCCTGGCGCGTGCGCATCGCCTGCTTAGGGACGAGAAACATGCCTGAAACGCATTCGCCCGGCGCTTCAGCTACGCCGTTGCATGAAGCCCCGGATGCGGGGTCCAAAGGTGCGTACGACGCTGGGGCCAAACTGCCGCACGACCTTCAAGACCCCAATATCGCCGCCGCTCTTTCTGAACAGCCAATTGTCGACCATGTGTCGCATGACATCGACAGGGTAGGTATCCCTGAACAGGTGGAGCACGCCGGCATCCTTCAATGCGGCGGCGAGAAACGAACCCTCCGGCGGTGCAAGTTCCTTCCAGTAACCCAGCCTCACGACGATATTGTTCCAAAGATGCAGCGTGAACGCCGTCGAACTCAGAGCCGCACATTCGTCAGCGTATTCCGGCAACAACGGCTTCCAGAACAAATCGTAATGCACCGGGTAAAAAATCTCCGGCCCATATGCCCGGTCCAACATGGACGACAAGCCGAGCACCTGGTTCAGCAGCCGCGGCCCGGTCGCGCCCCAGACAAGCTCCGTGTTCATCAGCCGTTCAGTGCGGGAAAGCAGCTCGATCAGCTTGCTGTCGGAATTGTCGATGCGCATGATCGCGCCGCAAATGCTCCGCGGCGTTTCCTTGGCGAACAGCGAGTTGCCATTCCGCTCGCAAACCAGCACGGCAGGAGCGGCCCTCAGCGAAACCATGTCAGTGTCGACCCACGTTTCGCCCGTAGCCGTGAAAAGCCTGTAGCGGAAATAGTCGGAGAAGTGGCTGAGGTTCGGGCGACCCTGGTAGATGAAGGCGTCGACGCTCTCCCTCGGCACAATGCCGGCGGCATCGCGCCACATCACCCCGTCCGGCAGCCCACGAACTTCCTCAAAGCTGTAAAGCGTAACGTTATGCCCATGGTTCGCGAAAGAGGCGAGGCACGCGCGGTCGAGGGCCGGCAATGTCGGTCCAGCCCAGAAGGTGGCAAGATCGAGGAGCGGTTCGCCGTAGCGGCCGGCACTCATGGACGTGACACTCATGGACATCAGCAGCTCCGGCAAGTTTTGTGGCTACGCCCAACTGGTCGCCATGAATACAGCCGAAAAATGAACGCTCCTCAATGATCGTGCAAATCGTCAGCGGATCCTGGCCACCACAACGTTGCGGCGTCGGTGACTATGCCGCGATGCTCGCCTCCAGCCTTGAGGCCGAAGGTGTTGGCGTACTGAGAACCGGCGACCAGGAGATACCGCTCGGCAGCAGCACCGCCGGCCGGGCCGCGACCATCATGCGCAGGAGCGCGGCGGATGTCATCCACGTGCAATACCCGACATTTGGCTTCGGGCGCTCAGTGATGCCGCCTCTGCTGCCGTTACTTGTGCGCAACAAGCCGTTTGTCGTCACATTGCACGAATTCAGCATCTTCCGGTTCTATCGGTGGCCATGGTTCGCGACTTACGCTTACAAGGCGGACGCTATCGTTTTCACGAGCGCGTTCGAGGAGGCCACTTTCCACAAGCGGTATCCCAAGGCGCGAGCGCAAACTTTGATCATACCCATCGGCAGTAATATACCCGAAGGCCCGGATCTCCCGCGGACTTCCAGATCAGTGTGTTATTTCGGCTTGATCATGCAGGGCAAAGGCGTTGAGCAATTCCTCCGCTTCGCCCGCATCGTCAAGGCCGCAGATCCCACTTACGCAATTTCTCTCATCGGAGCGATCCCGGTTGGAGCAGAGCAGTTTGCAGCCTCCTTGCTCGATGAAGCGCGGGGCCTCTGCATCACTTTGCACATCGCTCTGGCACCAGACGAGGTCGCGGCGATCCTCAAGCAGACAGGCTTTGCCTACCTGCCGTTCCCGGACGCAGCAACTGAACGCCGTGGATCGTTGCTCGCCTCCATGCTGAACGGCGTGCGGGTCATTGCGCCAACCGGGCCACAAACACCCGACTGGCTGCGGGCAGCCATCCTCGACGCGGCTTCTCCCGAGGCGGCCGCCGCAGCGCTGCTGGCCACAACGACAGCATTGCCGCCGGAAACACCCCCGCAGACTATGAGCTGGACCGCAATCGCCAATCGCCATAAGTCGCTCTACGACTCCCTGATTGCCGCACATCCCGCGCGGAAAGCGGCATGAAGCAGTCGGGCAACTTGATCGCCGCCAAAACTGCGTTGGCTCTTTCAAGCAGCCGCGCCAAGCCGGCGCGGGAGGAATGGGACACACTGAGCTTAGCGGCCGCTGCAAGCGTCGCCTTCGCCATGGTGTTCAATTGCGCGCTTTGTTTTATCGCCACGCAGGGAGTTCACGTCGGACTGCCGCTCATCGCCGGCGCCGAACTCGCTGCAGTAGCAGCTTCACTGCTGCTTTCCCGCAACATCGCGCTTCCGCTCCTGCTCGTGCCGGGCCTGCTGCTCGCACTCGACACGGCAGCGCTTCTCATGTTCAGCGGCACGACGGACGTCAAAGTTCTCGTCGAGTTCGCTGTCGCGGGCGGCTTCGCATGCCTGGGCCTGCGCTTTCGCGATACTGCCCGCGCCAACCGCATCATGTGGGCGCTAACAGGACTCGTCTTCGTCTTCGGCCTCTACGAAATGTTTGCCTTCGACAGCTTTGAGCACTGGTTTCACGTGTTTGATTATTACGTCGGCAAAGGCGCGCTCGACGCCCAGCATGCCGGCGACACCGGCACGACACTGGCCGAAAACGGCGTCCGCCCCGAGATGCAGGGCCGCCAGCTACTCGGCGGCATTCTCAGCCTTCACCGCGTGGGTTCTGTTTTCCTCGAGCCCGTGTCTGCAGGCAATTTCACTACAATCTGCGCCGCATGGGTTTTCGCGCGCCGCGATTACCGCCTCAGTGGCATGGCCTTGCTGGCGACCGGACTCGCAATCGGCGTCCTAGCGGATGCGCGATTCGCCATCCTCTCCGCCCTTGCCGTAGGAGCCTTTCTGGCGACGCCGCTGTGGAAATCACGGTTGCTGATCCGCATCATGCCCTTCGTCTTCATTGCCGGCCTGATGATCTTCGGCAGCCTGTCCGCTCGAGAGGTCGACAACAGCGTCGCGGGACGGCTCTTCGGCTCGGGATCACTCCTGGACAATTGGGGACTGCAACAGTGGCTGGGTATTGCCGAAGACCATCAGATCTCGATGGACACCGGCTACACCTACGTCATTGGCAACATTGGCCTTGTTGCCGCAGCAGCGCTCTGGTTTTGCGTTGTAGGCGGGGGATCGCGGAACATCGCGGCGAGCCGATATCTCGCCGCGGTCGCTCTCTACATGTCGCTGTCGCTCTGCATCAGCGCGTCGTTTTTCTCGGTCAAGACGGCCGCCGTGCTGTGGTTCCTCTACGGCGTCCTCAATGCAGCCCGAGCTGCGCCTAATCAGCCAGGCCGGCCGATGGCGTTTGAGAGACCACCGGCAAGTCCGCACTTGGCGCCGAACGTTTTGAAGCCGCCTCTCTTTCAGCGTGCAACGCCTGTCGGCAGGTCAACCTTAAGGTTACGTGATGGGACTCCAAGCAACCGGTCAGTGCAACGCCGCTATTAGCGAGAGGCGCACAGAAGGTCGAGGTATCCGCCGCGCAGGCCTTCTTTACGGCGGAAAGCTTCATTTCCGCTGACGCAGCAGACAGACCCGTCCCAATAAGCAGAAGAAAACCGGCAGCCAGACGCGCCCAAGTATGCATCGCGCTCCTCAGAACCGACGCTCGAACACGGTAATCACATCACCGGGTGCTACCAGTGTCTCGCGACCAACTTTACCCTCGACCGCACCATGCCCCTCATCGCGCGTGATCGACGCGTATTTCTGCACGGCACGGTAGGTGAAACCGCCCGCCACTGCGGCGGCCGTCAACACGGTCATGTGAGGCTGATAGGGGTAAGGCCCGGGTCGGCTGACCTCGCCCAAAATGAATATCGGCCGGTAGGTGCTGATTTCGACAGACACACTCGGGTTCTGCAGCAGGTTCTTCCCGCGCAGCGAGCGCGTCATCTCGGCTTGCAGTTCAGGCACCGTCATTCCGCCTGCTTGCACGGAACCCAGCAGTGGCACTTCCAACTTTCCGGAATCGTCAACCTTGAAATCGCCTGTGAGCTGTTCCTCACCATAGGTAATGATGCGGAGCTGGTCGCCGGGTCCAAGCCGATAGACGGACTGCTCCATAGGCGGCAAAGGCGGCAGATCTCCGCCCGGTGCGCAGCTCGCGACGCCCGCCGTTAGTGCCGAGAGCAACGCGGAACGAATAATTGTCTGCCGCACAGTTGGCCTATGTGTCTGTTCAGGCTAAAATTGCCGTGAAGGCAACGTCGCGTCAATGATAGCTTGGCTAAACGACGGCCAAAGATTGCAGGAGCGACCGGAACGTGAAGCTTGCCCGTCCTCCTTCTGCCCTCCTGCAGTACCGACGCTGCCGGCTCGCGATTCTACTAGCCGCAACAGTCTTCACCAGCGCGCCGGCACGGGCTCAACTGCTACAACGTTACCTGCCTAATTCCGTGCCGGCCTATCAGCTCGATCCAGCGCTTGCGATCCTGGAGAACGGCGGCCCGGACTATCGCAGTGCCGGTGCACGGTTCGGTGACATTATCGTTCGTCCGTCCGTCGACGAGACCTTCGGCTTTAACGATAATCCGCTTGGTCTGGTGAATGCCCGCTCGAGTGCGCAGATCGAAAGCTCGGCATCGCTCAGCGCGAACTCCGACTGGTCGCGAGATAGCATCGGCGCCTCCGTCAGCATCGACGATCTGCGCTATCTGAACTTGCCAATCGCAAACCAAACGAACTCGACCGCATTCGTCGGCGGCTCACTAGACGTCGGTCGGGACAGCTTTTCGTTTGGAGCCGGGCATGTGAGCGGCAATCTTGGCCCGACCGATGTTTTAACAGACGGGTTGGGAGCGCCCGTTCCATACCAGAGCAACGATGTGCGCCTCGCCTACAACGCAGTCTTCAACCGGCTGGCTGTCTCGCCCGAGCTTGATCTGACCTCCTACCGGTTCGGCAGGTCCGCCGCCGGCACGTTCATTACCGATGATACCGGGCTCGACAAGAACCAGATTGAAGGCGGCCTCACGGCAACATACGATCTCTCGGCTGGACACAAGCTCGTGTTTGTCTGGAATGAGACATCCGCGTTTTTTCAGCACCGGCAGCTTGGGCAGCCGAACGCCAATTACTTGGACACACTAGCCGCAATCGGTTTCGACTACGATACACACGCGTTTTTCAGATACGACCTGCTGCTCGGTTACGAGGAACGCCATTTTTCGAGCAACACGATTGCCGCGTTGAACGAGCCGGTCATCGAAGCCTCGGTGACCTGGACGCCCACTCGCTTGACGACCTTGAGCGCTGCCGTGGTGCGCCATCTGTCTGATGCCAGCTACAATGTAGCGACGAACCTCGCCTACACGGAAGGTAAGCTCATCATCGATCACGAATATCGCAGGGACGTGATATTGAATGGGACGATCGATGTCGAAACATCGGACGCTGGGCAAGGCAGCTTTTCGCGGCAACAATATACTGGGTCGATCGGCGCAACCTGGCTGCTGAACCGATACGCTCGCCTCAGCACATCCTACAGCTACACACACGGCACCGGCGGAAGCTCAAGCCTCACGATTACCGGCACACAATCCGCAGTGAGCAGTAACAACCTGGACGCGAATTCCTTGTCTAGCGGCTCGTATGACGGGAATGTTATTGAGGTCGCTGTCCACTTGGCGCTGTGATCATTGAACAAGCCGGCACCTGGTCTCAATTTCTAGCGGCCTTTGAACCAAACGTGATCCCTTCTTGCTGCATTGCAGTGATTTTATTCGATCTTATCAGCGCGGTCGGCATTAGAGTGGGCAGCGGCGGTACCGGTTGAGAGGCCAACAGCGGAACGATGCGCAATAATTGCACATTGTATCGTTACAACACGGTGCCTCAGAGACTGCTTATCCTGCCGATACGAGGTTCAAGCATGCCAACATTCGTGACGCCGGCGTTGCTGCCTTCATTACGGCTAGGTCGCCGAATTCAAATCGACGAGACACGGCCAACGGCAGCAAAGGCGGCGAAACCGGCCTTGACGGCGCGCACTCTGATCGCAGCCGTTCTAGGGGGCGCCGACGTGCTTGCCCTGTCTACTTTACTCCTCACGCTTGCGATCGCCTTGGTCCCTGCCTCCGCCGGTGATGGTGCAAGCGCAGTCCTGATGACCGCGGCGTTTGGCCTGCTGGCGTCGTCCGTCGCCGCCAGCCGCTGCACACTTTACAGCATTGGCAAACTTCTGCGGCCGATCACGAGCATAGGTGTCGCCGCCCCTGTTTTCGGGGTCGGAATTCTGGCCGGCACCCTCGCACTTTACGCTCTGAAGGCGCGCGGGAGTGGGCTGATCATAGGCACCGCGTCGGCACTTGCCGGCGCGTTTCTCTACCTTGCCATAACGCGCACGATTGCCAGCGCGGTTGTGGCTGCAGGCGTCGCGAGCGGCCAGCTTACGTACCGCATCGTTGTTGTTGGAAGTCACGCCGGACAGGTTCTATCATTGCTGCGGGCCCGCCATGATGTGGGACTGCGGCGCTCGCTCTTCGACATTGTTGGAATCTTTGACTCGATTCCTTCGGACGGCCTGAGGGCGGAACAGGCAACGCCGAGTGATCTCCCCGCCCTCGCGTCCACCCTCAGCCGCGAGCGCCTGGATGCTATCGTGCTGGCATATCCTGCTGACGAAGTGCGCCGCCTTCAGGCTGCTTTCTCGGCCGTCAATTCGTCTGTTCTCGACATCTTTGTACTGACGGGGATGTCCAGATGCGGGGTTCTCTCCCGCAGCCATCCACTTTCGGCGCTTCCCGTGCTCCCACTGCAAGCAAGCGCGCTGAGCGAGAACTCTCTCCTCATGAAAAGCTTGTTCGATCGCATACTCGGCACTTTGCTCCTGCTTTTCGCATCGCCGATCATGCTGCTGACGGCGCTTGCCATCCGGCTGGAAAGCACCGGCCCGGTATTCTTCCGCCAACCCAGGACCGGCTACGACAATCGACCGTTTTCGATGTTCAAGTTCCGTTCCATGTACACGCACCTGACGGACCAGTTGGCATCGCGTCAAACCTCGCGTGACGACCCAAGGGTAACCCGAGTCGGGCGGTTCATACGCCGGTTTAGCATCGATGAGTTGCCGCAATTGCTGAATGTGGTGCGTGGCGAGATGTCATTAGTGGGACCACGTCCGCACGCGCCGCAAACAAACGTCGACGGATTGCTGCTCGAGCATGTGGTTGATGGATATAAGCTCAGGCACAGAGTGATGCCTGGTATTACCGGCTGGGCTCAGATCAATGGATCCCGCGGCGCACTTGCCACACCAGAGCAGATCGAACGCCGCGTTCAACTCGACCTGGAATATATCGAGCGTTGGTCGCCCTTGTTCGATCTCAGAATTATAGTTTTGACGGCGGCACGCGAAATATTCAGCAAGGCGGCCTATTAGCCCAGGCGTCGCGGATGCTGCGGGCCGTGGAACAGCCACCCCATTACCTGCCCGAGACCCGAGCTATTGTAACGTCGGTCCGTGGATGATGTCTTCGCTTGTGATCCAGAACGCGCTAAAGGCCACGTTCTGAGGAGCCACAAAGAAGGGGATGCAATGCCCCCGGAGATATTCATGCTGAACAGCCTGCAGGGCCTGGATTTCGACCTTGGCGAGACCGTCGCCGCCCTGCGTGAACAAGTCGCGGCCTTCGCCTCCGATGAGATAGCGCCTCGCGCGTCCGCGATCGACACCAGCAACAATTTTCCGGCCGATCTCTGGCTGAAGCTGGGCACCCTCGGTGTACTGGGCATCACTGTCGACGACGAGTTCGGCGGAGCGGGCATGGGCTACCTCGAACATGTGGTGGCCATGGAGGAAATCAGCCGGGCGTCCGCCTCCATCGGCCTCTCGTACGGCGCCCACTCGAACCTTTGCGTAAACCAAATCAGCCGGAATGGTAACGCCGAACAGAAGCAGCGTTATCTTCCTGCACTGGTCACCGGGGAACACGTGGGAGCCCTGGCGATGTCCGAACCAAATTCGGGCTCGGACATTGTAAGCCTTCGCACGCGCGCCGAGCGGCGAGGCGACAGGTTCATCCTTAACGGTACAAAGATGTGGATCACAAATGGTCCCGATGCAGACACCTTCGTGGTGTATGCTAAAACAGATCCGGCGGACGGATCGCGGGGCATCACTGCCTTCATTGTCGAGCGCGCTTTTCCTGGTTTTGCCTCTGCGCAGAAACTCGACAAGCTCGGCATGCGCGGCTCCAATACCTCTGAGCTCGTTTTCACCGACTGCGAAGTTCCGGAAGAGAATGTTCTCGGCCAAGTAGGAAAAGGTGTCGCGGTCCTCATGAGCGGCCTCGACTATGAGCGCGCGGTGCTGGCTGCTGGCCCAATAGGGATCATGCAAGCCTGCATGGATGTCGTACTTCCATATGTTCACGACAGGAAGCAGTTCGGGCGTCCGATCGGTGAATTTCAGCTCATGCAGGGCAAGCTGGCAGACATGTACACTGTCATGAATGCTTCCCGGGCGTACGTCTACGCTGTCGCGAAAGCCTGCGATCGCGGCCGCACAACGCGCAAAGACGCAGCGGGAGCAATACTTTTTGCAGCCGAAAAGGCCACGTGGATGGCGCTTGAAGCGATCCAGGCACTCGGCGGCAACGGCTACATCAACGACTACCCCACCGGGCGTCTTCTGCGCGATGCAAAGCTTTACGAAATCGGTGCGGGAACCAGCGAGATCCGACGCATGCTGATAGGAAGAGAGTTGTTCCAGGAGTCCGCGTGAATGACGAGCGTGAGAAACGCCGTGGGTGAGCGCTGACGCGTGACCATCCTTGAGACAACGATCGATCCGCGCTCTCCCGACGCGACTGCCAACCGGCAAGCGATGGTAGGTTTGGTCAATGAACTGCGGGCACTGTCCACCACCATTCGCCAAGGTGGGGGAGAGAAGGCGCGTGTTCGTCATAGCGCCCGCGGAAAATTGCTGCCAAGAGTCCGGATCGCTGCTTTGCTAGATCCGCTTTCGCCTTTCCTAGAAATTGGCTTGCTGGCAGCGACCGGGCTTTATGACGATCAAGTGCCATCCGCCGGAATCATTACCGGCATCGGACGCGTCTCCGGTCGCGAATGCATGATCGTCGCGAACGATGCCACAGTGAAGGGCGGCACCTACTTTCCATTGACCGTGAAGAAGCATTTGCGGGCGCAGGAAGTGGCGATGCAGAACCGTCTGCCCTGCATCTATCTGGTGGATTCCGGTGGCGCTAACCTGCCGAACCAGGACGAGGTGTTCCCCGACCGCGATCATTTTGGCCGGATTTTCTATAATCAAGCACAGATGTCCGCATCGGGCATCCCGCAGATCGCAGTGGTCATGGGATCATGCACCGCCGGCGGCGCCTATGTTCCGGCTATGTGCGACGAGAGCATCATTGTGCGCCACCAAGGAACGATATTTCTTGCCGGCCCTCCGCTTGTGAAGGCCGCTACAGGCGAAATCGTCTCGGCCGAAGAACTCGGCGGCGCCGACGTTCACAGCCGCGTCTCCGGAGTCACCGATCATTACGCGGAAAACGACGCGCACGCTTTAGGGATCGCGCGCCGGATCATCGCCAACATCAACTCGGTAAAGCCCGGCCGCCTGGCATTACAAGCTCCATGCGAGCCGCTCTATTCAGCGGACGGACTCTACAACGTCATTCCCGCTGATAGACGCAAACCATATGACGTCCGCGAGATCATAGCCCGTATCGTGGACGGCAGCTCGTTCGATGAATTCAAGAAGCTCTTCGGTACAACGCTGGTTACCGGATTTGCTCATATCTGGGGCTATCCAGTCGGCATCATTGCGAACAACGGCATTCTTTTTTCCGAAAGTGCGCAGAAGGGTGCTCACTTCATCGAATTGTGCGCACAGCGCGGCATACCGCTGGTGTTCTTGCAGAACATCATGGGGTTCATGGTTGGCCGCAAGTACGAAGCCGGCGGAATTGCCAAGGACGGAGCGAAAATGGTGACTGCCGTTGCCACTGCGGCGGTGCCAAAATTTACCGTCGTCATAGGGGGCAGCTTCGGCGCCGGAAACTACGGAATGTGCGGGCGCGCCTACTCGCCCCGGTTCCTCTGGATGTGGCCGAATGCACGTATCGGCGTCATGGGGGGCGAGCAAGCGGCGTCCGTGCTCGCAACGGTCAAACGCGACGGCCTGGAAGCGCGCGGGGAACAATGGTCCGTCGAAGACGAGGCCGCATTTCGCGCTCCGATACAGGCTCAGTATGACATGCAAGGCCAGCCGGCTTATGCATCGGCCCGGCTGTGGGACGATGGCGTCATCGATCCCGCTGAAACGCGCCGGCATCTGGCACTTGGCATTTCAGCGTCGCTGAATGCACCGATTGAGCCAACACGATTTGGCTTGTTCAGGATGTAATGGAATGAGCGCTATCACGTCAGATGTTGATCGGCGAGGCGTGGCGACAATCACGCTCAATCGTCCCGAGCAACACAACGCCTTCGACGACTCGATTATCGCGGTGCTGAAGAATGAACTTACCGGTCTGCACCGGCGGAACGACATACGAGCCGTCGTTCTGGCTAGCACGGGCAGTAGCTTTTCAGCCGGCGCCGATCTCGCCTGGATGCGCAGGATGGCGACGTATTCCGAGGAAGAGAATTTCGCCGATGCCTCTGCGCTTGCAGCTCTCATGCAAACGCTTGACGGGCTCCGTCACCCGACAGTTGCGGTCGTCCAGGGATCTGCTTACGGTGGTGGCATCGGCCTGATCGCATGTTGCGATATTGCCATTGCAGCCGACCACGCGAAATTCTGCCTAAGCGAGGTCAGACTTGGCCTTACGCCAGCCACGATCAGTCCATTTGTCATTCGCGCCATAGGCGGCCGCCAAGCCAGGCGATACTTCAATACGGCAGAAGTTTTTTCTGCCGCGCGTGCACGAGAAATCGGCCTTGTGCATGAAGTCGTCGCGTCATCAGACCTAATCAGAAAGCAGGACGAAGTGGTGGCGGGCTTGCTGCTTGGCGCTCCTGAGGCGCAGCGCGAGGCCAAGGACCTGGTTTGCCTTGCCGAAAACCGGGCTGACCTCACGCTGGAAACGGCACGCCGGATTGCTGCACAGCGGGCATCGCCGGAAGGCCGTGAAGGTGTCGCAGCGTTCCTCGAAAAACGAACTCCCGCCTGGCGCGGCTAGGAGGCGGCTCAATGTTCAGAAAGATATTGATTGCCAATCGGGGCGAAATTGCCATCCGCGTCATGCGAACAGCTCGCAGACTCGGAATTCGTACTGTTGCAATATTCTCTGAAGCGGATGCCGCGGCCCTGCATGTCGAGATGGCTGATGAAGCATGGTGCGTTGGTGGCGCCGCATCTCGCGACAGTTATCTGAATGGCGACCGCATTCTTGACGTGGCGCGACGGACCGGTGCGGAGGGCCTGCATCCGGGTTACGGTTTCCTATCCGAAAACGCTGACTTTGCCGAAGCCTGCGAGGACGCCGGCGTCGTGTTCATCGGCCCTCCACCGAGCGCCATTCGTGCCATGGGCTCGAAAGCGGCTGCAAAAGCCATTATGGAAAGCGCCGGCGTTCCCCTCGTGCCCGGTTATCACGGCGACTTGCAGGATGCGGAGCTCTTGGCGAGCGAGGCTGAACGCGTCGGCTATCCGATCCTGATCAAGGCAGTAGCGGGCGGTGGCGGGAAAGGCATGCGCGCCGTGCCAAGCCCCTTGGAATTTCAGCTAGCATTGGCCGGTGCACGCAGTGAGGCCGCGGCATCGTTCGGCGATGATCGTGTGCTGATTGAACGTTACCTAACGCATCCCAGGCACATTGAAATCCAGGTTTTCGCAGACTCGGCGGGCAATACAGTTTCGCTATTCGAGCGAGATTGCTCCATTCAACGGCGGCACCAGAAGGTCCTTGAGGAGGCACCGGCGCCCGGCGTCAATCCTTCTCGCCGTTCCGAAATGGGCGAAGCCGCTTGTGCTGCAGCGCGTGCAGTCGGCTATGTTGGCGCAGGAACAGTCGAATTCATCGCGCAGGATGGACTGTTCTTTTTCATGGAAATGAACACCCGCTTGCAGGTCGAACATCCTGTAACTGAAATGGTGACTGGCCTCGATCTTGTTGAATGGCAATTGCGTATCGCATGCGGCGAGAAGCTGCCCGTGGCGCAAGATGACATCTCGCTGGAAGGCCATGCCATCGAAGCCAGGATTTATGCCGAAGATCCAGGCCGGAACTTCATGCCATCAATTGGCCGAATTAGACATTTGCATCAACCGTCCGAAACCGGGGATGTGCGGATCGACAGCGGCGTTCGCGAAGGCGACGACATTACGTCGTACTACGATCCGATGATCGCGAAACTCATCGTTCATGGAGCCAATCGGCCGGAGGCTCTCAGGCGTTTGTCTGGGGCACTCGGTGAATTCGATGTGCTCGGCGTGAAAACGAACCTCAGCCTCTTGCGAGCGGTCACGGCCCATCCGAACTTCGCGAGTGGACAATTCGACACCGGCTTCATCGCAAACCATCCCGAGGTTCTTGAGCAACCAGAGATATCATCCACCCAGCGGCTCGAAATTCTTGCGGCGGCAACCGCGTTGATTCTCGTTGACATGCACGATGCGGGCAAGGCGGATGCAGCGCTGACTGCGGATCCTTTCTCGCCATGGGCTGCATTCGACAGCTGGCGCGTAGACGAAACCGCCTCGGAGGGACTGCTTCTCGAACTTGATGGAATGCAAGAAATCGTTTCTGCTACAAGGCTTGCACACGAACATTGGCAGGTTTTCGTTGCGGGGGCTTCGATCGAAGTTTCTTATCTGCCGGGCGAACGAACGAAGCTCCGCATTGGCGATACTGTTAAGAAGCTTCGGGTGTCTCGCTGGGATGGCAATTCCCTATCGATCTTTGGGCTTGGCGAACCTGCGCATCTGACGATCCTGGATCCGCTTGCACCGCCCCGTTCGGAGGCACGCGCCGGAAAAATCGTTGCGTCACCAATTCCCGGTCGTGTGACCCGCGTGCTCGTTGGACCGGG
>CAZZVF010000001.1:13469-46481 GCA_964657355.1 uncultured Buchnera sp. | reverse complement strand
CCGCTGCGCCGTGCGGGCGCCACGCCATTGCCCGGCTACAGCGGCGACTTCGATCACTCCGCGGCCGACCTTGCCGGCAACCGGCTGTTCGTGGCAGCGGAAGATCACGGCACTGTCGAGGTGTTCAATCTGCGCACGGGCGCGCACCTGACGACGATCACCGGCACCGAAACACCACATAGTTTTCTGCTGATGCCAGACGTGAACCGCCTTCTGGTCACCGATACCGGCAAGCAGGGCGCCAAGCTGTTCGATGCCACCAGCTACAAACTGATCGGAACCATTCAGCTGACCCCTGGCTCGGATTCGGTCGGCTACGACGCGCCGCGCAAACGGCTCTACGTCGTCACGGGCGGCAAGGACGTGGACATGAAGGATTGCTGGATCGAAGAGATCGACCCGCGTAGCGGCGAGAAAATCGGCAAGCTGCATTTCGACAGCAACCACACCGAAGCGATGGCGGTCGAGCAGAACGGCCCGCACCTGTACGTCAACATTACGGATAAAAACTACCTGGCCGTGGTCGACAAGACCAAGCTTACCGTCGAGAAGACGTATCCCATCCATGAGGCCGAGCAGAACGCGCCGATCGCGATGGACGAGGCAAACAATCGGCTGTTCGTCATCACACGTAAGCCGGGCAAGATGATTGTGCTGAACCCGGATACGGGTGCCACGATCGCCAGCTTCAAGGCTCCTGGCCGGACCGACGAGACCATCTTCGATCGCGCGAACAAGCGCCTCTACGTGCTGGGTGGCGAGGGCTATATCGGCGTTTTCCAGGAAAACGATCCGGATCACTACGTGAACATCGCGAACGTCCCGTCGGCTCCGGGTGCCAAGACAGGAATTCTCGTGCCGGAACTGAAGCGCCTCTACGTCAGCGTTTCGCCGGGTGACACCAAGGCAACGGCGCAGGAGATGTGGTTCGATGTCCTGCCGTAGCCGGGTAGCGGACAGCAGGGCCGCCGCCGCCGCGATCACCTTGGCGGCCCTGCTGTGCCTGCTTGGCGCGCCCGCTTTCTGCGCGCCGTTCTATCATCTGGTCTCGGCGGTGAAGCTGCCAGGCAAAGCGCCTGAATGGGACTATGTCACGCTTGATCCGGCCCGGCCGCATCTTTTCATTGGGCGGCGCGGCGCCGGTGTCACCGTCTTCGACACGAAGCGTCAGGCGCCAATTGCCACTATCGCCCAATCTTCGCTGGCCGACGCGGCGTTGCTGATACCCGAGTTCGACCGCGGCTACACCGCAAACGAAGACGGCAGCAGCACGATCTTTAGACTGTCCACGCTAGCGACCATCGGCCGCATCACGGTGGGCCACGACAACGACTCGGCTTTCTACGATCCCACGACAAAGCAGGTGATGTTCACACAAGGGGACAGCCGCCGTCTCGTTTTCATCGATGCGGCCAGTGGCGCCCCGAGGGGAACGCTCGCGATGGACAGCGCCAAGCTGGACGGCGCCGCCCCCGACGGGCATGGCGGGATGGTGGTCGCCATGCGCGACCGCAATGCGCTGGCGCATGTCGATGTGGCGACGCGACGACTTCTGGCCACCTGGCCCGTAACAGGATGCACCCAGCCGACCGGCTTGGCTCTGGATGTTGCCTCGCAACGTGTTTTCGTCGGCTGCCGAGGGCCGGCACCGGTGCTCGCCGTGCTGGATGCTCAGACCGGGCGTGTGATCACCACCAAGGCGATTGGCCGGGGCAATGATGGCGTTGCCTACGATACTGCAACGCGGCAGATATTTACCTCCAACGGTGTCGACGCCAACCTGGTGATTTACCGGCAGGACACGCAGGATAGCTACGCGCTCGTCGAAGCAGACACCACCCGTCCCTACGCCAGAACGATGGCAGTCGATCATGCGACAGGCCGTCTTTATAGTGTCACCGCCGAAGGTGCGGCCGACCCGGCGGAGAAGATCAACACATCGGTTGCGCCTTTCTACCCAAACACCTATTTTGACGGGACATTTTTGGTCCTTACATTTGCCAGAGATTGATCCCAGCGGCGTCGGGACAGTGCGGCGATGAGAGTTCTTATCGTCGAGGATCATCCGCGCCTCGGGCCGTTCCTGCGAAATTGCCTGCAGGCGAACCACTATACGGTCGAACTGGTAGGCACCTGCAAGGCGGCACGCGATGCGTTGGCGGAAGGCACATTTGACGCGATCGTGCTTGATCTCGGCTTACCCGACGGCGACGGGCTTGGCCTGTTGCGCGAGTGGCGCCAGGCGAAATTCAATGAACCGGTCTTGATCCTGACGGCGCGGGCAACGGTCGCCGAACGGATCGATGGTCTTGACGGCGGCGCCGACGATTATCTCGCCAAACCTTTCAGCTCTGAAGAGCTGATGGCCAGGCTGCGTGCGCTGGTGCGGCGACAATCCGCAGTCAAGCAGTCCCTGCTTGAACATCGCGGCATAAGGCTTGATACGCGCAGTCATTGTACCGAGCTGAACGGCAAACCTCTTGTTCTCACCAGTCGGGAGGTCGCCATTCTCGAAATCTTCATGCTCAACCCCGGGCGCGTCGTCACGAGAAATCTGCTGACGGACAAGATTTGGCCAGCGAGTTCCGAGTGCGACACAAACCTCCTGGACGTCTATATGAGCCGGCTGCGCTCCAAGCTGGAAGGCCCATCGGGCATGTCCTATTTCAAGACGCTGCGCGGCGTGGGCTACCAGCTGGTGTGACGCGCGCGGCATATCCAGGGCCGAAGGCACGGTTTGCGGCTGGTCTGTGGCACCGCCGTCTGCGTTCCATCGGGGCGCGGCTGGCACTGGCTTATGCGGCAACCACAATCGTCACGATCAGCCTGCTGTTCATGATCGGCTACGAGCTGCTCCGGGCAAGGCTCATTGCGGGACTGGACCTTCTGAACACGTCGGAATTTCAGCAAGTACAGAATCATCTCGGCAACGACTACGCGAACCTGACACCGGCAGTGGTGGAGCAACGCATCAGAGAAACGACTGAAGATGCGTCCGTGCTGTTTTACATCAACATTCAGGGTAACGCGTCGCGCGGATTTTTCCGTAGCAGCAATCTCGATGGCGCAAACATCCCCGATGTTCCCGGACTGCAGCATTTTAACGTGACAATGGCAGGCATAGGAGATTTGCGGGTCGGCGAATTCGTCATGAAGCCCTTTGATGTGGAAATAGCCACACCTTTGGCTCAGGTTCAGGACCTGCTGAGCGACTATGTCGAGGTTTCGCTCGGGCTTATCGGACTGCTCGCGCTTGCCAGCGTTCCTATCGGCCTCAGCCTGACGAGATTGGTCCTCGGGCCGCTGCGCGCCATCCAGGAAACTGCCACGCGGATTGGCTCGGACAACCTGAGCGCCCGGATACCGGTCTCAAAAGTCGACGACGAACTTACAAATCTTGCGCGTTTGCTGAACCAGATGTTCGACCGGCTTGAGACCTCGTTCGCGCAAGTCAGGCGGTTCGCCGGCGAGGCGTCGCACGAACTCAAAACGGCTCTGTCGCTCATCCAGCTGCATACCGAGAAGCTTGTTGTTTCCGAAGACCTCACTCCGTCGCAACAGGATGTCGTTCATGATCAGTTGGAGGAGCTCACGCGCCTGAACCGCATCCTGGACGGCCTGCTGTTCCTTTCGCGCGCCGAAGCCAATGCGGTGACACTCCGTATCGAACCTCAGGACGTCCCGCAATTTCTTGCGGCATTTCAGATCGACGCCTCGGCGCTGAGCGATCACCAAGGGTGCAGGTACACCTCCCTGCATCACGGCGACAGCATTGCCGGCTTCGATAGGGCATTACTCCGGCGTGTGCTGCTCAATCTTCTGGCCAATGCGCTGAAAGCGTCGCCCCCCGGTGGCTGCATCGCACTAAACTCGCGCATCGATGACGCGGGCTGGCGAGTGTCCCTGGAAGATGAAGGTCCTGGCCTCTCGGCCGAGCAGCGGGAGCGCGTTTTCGAGCGGTTCGTGCGCCTGACACCTCCGGGTTGCGAGGATAGCGGAAGCGGACTTGGATTGTCGATCTGCCGTAGCATCATCCAGCTGCACCGTGGCCGCATTACGTTGAGCGGGCGGCAAAACGCCTCCGGCCTATGTGTGACAATCCTGTTGCCGATTGCCCACCCTGGGCAGCAATCCGCCGGCCACTGCCGCATTTAGCAAGGCCGTTCAGGTTCGTTTCAGAAAAAGGCGCTACTGTTTCCGCCAATTAATAAGCTGAATGGGGGAAACAATGGCAAACAAGGCCCTAGTGGGAATGCTTCTGGCATCAGGTCCGCTTTGCGGCATGGCCTGGGGACAGGCATTGCCTCCCGCAACGAACGCCGAACAGGTGCTGCCGGTTGCACCGACGAAAAAGTCCAAGACCCCGCTGCCGGAGAAGAAATCCGAGGAGATTGTGGTCACTGGGTCGCGCCTGCGTCTTCGACCCGACCAGGCGGTGGCGGCCGTCACCCGTATCGGCGCGGAGCAAATCCAGCAGAGCGGTGTCGACAGCAACACGCTCGACATATTGCGCAAGGAAGTGCCCGCGTTCCAAGGCCGAGGCAACACAGGCAACAGCAACGCCAACAACCTCAACCAGAACACCGGCGGCGGCGCCGTCGCACAGCTGCACAATCTCGATACGCTGGTTCTCGTCGATGGCCGCCGCGTTGCGATCAGTGGCGTTGCCGCCATCGGCGGTAAGGCCTTCGTCGATGTCAATGAAATCGCGCCCTCCGCGATCGATCGCATCGAAGTCCTCACCGACGGTGCGTCCTCGATCTACGGGTCAGACGCTATCGGCGGCGTCGTGAACATAATCCTCAAGAAGCACGTTACCGGCACCGAGTTCAACACGCGCTTTGGCTTTGCGGATAACGGCTATCTCGAGAAGTCCGGCTCACTCACAACCGGCACTTCCTGGAATGATATAGACGTCACCTTCTCCGGTTCCATCCTGAGCACTGCGCCACTCTACCAGCGCGACCGCTCGTTCAGCCAACCGATCATCAATAAATCGTCCGCTCTGCCAGGCTCCATCGGCGGCAGCTCACCGGCGCTCCTCGCACCTGGCCTGGTCTCGCCGAGCCAGCTCGTGCCGACGGGGCTAGGCGCCGCCGCGACCAGCCTTTCGCAGCTGGAAGCCAACGGTGTCTATCTCCCGGAAACCAACAGCAGCCTGGCCCGCGCGTATGATTTCTCGCGCTATCAGACGTTGCTTCTGGGCACCCAGCAGAAAAATCTATACCTGGACGCGGAAGATAAGCTCTTCGACGGACAGGCGACGCTATATGGCAACGTACTCTATTCGGACACCGTTAGCTCGACCGATTTTCTGCCCTACTCGACCCCGGTCACGGTTCCAGGCGGCGCACCCTACAACCCGCTGGCCGGTACCGTCTCCAGCGTGAATTTCGGCGATTTGCAACGGCCGAAAAGCTTCAACAACGACCAGGAGGCGGCACGGTTCACGCTCGGCCTGCGCGGCAATTTGTCGCACGACTGGGCCTGGGACCTTGCTTACGTGCACAGCCAGAACTGGCTGGCGCAGCAGATCGACAACGTGATCTTCGCGCCCAACCTGAAGGCCGCCATCGCCGGCGGCTACAATGCGGCCGGCCAGCGCACGCCTGGCGGCCCATACAGCCTCGAATATTCAGATTACTCGATTTTCGGCGCGCAGGGCATTGTTCCGGCGCTCGATCCGTTCTCCCCCACGGGCGGGCTCAACCAAGCCTCGCTATCGCGGCTTTACGGCAGCGAAATGATACATACCAGCAGCGTGCTCGACTCGGTCGATGGCGAGGTGACCGGCAGTGTTTTCCACCTGCCAGCCGGCCCGGTGGGCGTCGCCGTCGGATTCCAGCTGCGGCGCGAAGGCCTGTCAGGCAGCGCTGATGCGCCAGGTCAGAATACCGGGCCGACAAAGCAGGAGTGGCTCGGCGGCGTCTTTGCCGATCCGTTCTCCGTCTCGCGCGACGTGGCCGCCCTTTTCGGCGAGTTGCGCGTGCCCATCTTCAGCTCGAGCTACAATCTGCCCGGCTTCCACGCGCTGGACCTGATCGCTGCCGGGCGCGGCGAAGATTACTCGGACGCGGGCCGGTCCTTCGTGCCGAAGATCGGCGCGCGTTGGCAGCCGTTCAACCGCGACCTTACGATACGCACAAGCTACTCACGCTCGTTTACCGCGCCGACTCTGTACGCGGAAAGCGGCCCGACCGATACGCGGCTCGTCGGCAGCTCGGTCATCACCTCCGTCTTCGGCATCCCCAATCCTGGCCTGCAGGGCGAGGACGGCAATAACCCGCAACTGCACCCGAGCATTTCACACACGTTCAACGTCAATGCCACATACGCGCCGTCCTATGCGAAAGGCCTCACCGTTTCGGGCGAATACTCCTATGTCAATCAGCAGGGCTTTCCGGGAGGTGTCGGCTTTACGAACATCCTTCAAAGCGTCAACCAGCTCGGTGCCGCCTCGCCGTTCGCCAACCAGATCGCACAGGGTAATTTCCCCGGACTAGCCGGTGCCACGCCTTTCACCCAGCCCGGCCAGCTCCTGGCCTATCTGAAGGCCAACCCGAACAACGCGCTCAACGTGTACGCGGTGGACCGCTTCCGCAATCTTGGCGGCATACACGCACGCATATTTACGCTCACCGGCAATTATGACCTGCCTTTGAACGACGGCAGCACAGTGTCGCTCGGCACTGCCGGCACGATCTTCGACAGCTTCAAGTTCCAGGCATTGCCGGGCCAACAATTCTACCAATATGCCGGCACCGCAACAAATGGCGGAACCGGCGTGCAAGGCACGCTGCCGACGGCGCGTTTCTACAGCACCATAAACTGGGCGCACGAAAACTGGTCGGTTCTTCTCGGCAACACTGTCGTCTCCAGCGTCACCGACGAGGGACCCGGGGGGTTGGTTTACGCCACCAGCAAGATACTCAAGCCCGTTCCGGTCTCGGCTTACGTGTCGTGGGATCTGCGTGCGACGCTGAACGGCGCTATGATCTTCGGCCCGCGCGGCAAAGGATGGACCCTGGCCGGCGGCATCAACAACGTGACCAATGCATTGCCGCCAGTGGCGCCGCAGGCCTTCCCCGACAACAACGCCGATGTCTCGACGTACTCACCCATCGGGCGGTTGTTCTACTTGGGGGTGACTGGTGCCTTCTGAAACGATGGGAGAGGGCCGGCGCGACCGCGCACCTCCGGCTTGGGCGCAGACTTGGTGGCGGCTTGTCGAACAAAGAGTGGGCATCGTTCCCCTGCCGGTGCTGCTGCTGCTGGTGGTGATTACCGCCGGCCTGTTGGCGACCGGCAAGGTATCGTCCGACTTGATGGTCAATATCGGCCTGCTGTCAGTTGGCGGGTTCGTGCTAGCCTGGATCGGCCAGCACATACCCGGACTGCGGCAATTTGGCTCCGCCGCCATCGTCGCCATCTTCGTGCCGTCCTACCTGGCCTACGCGCATCTGCTGCCGGCACCGGTGGTGGCGTCCATCACCGAATTTACCAAGGCGAGCAATTTCCTCTATCTCTTCATCACCGCCATCATCGTCGGCAGCATTTTTGGCATGGACCGCCACATATTGCTGACAGGTTTCTTCAAGATATTCGTTCCGCTTTCTATCGGTTCGATCGTGGCGGCGGGGGTCGGCACTCTGGTTGGCACCATCGTGGGCCTTGGCGCGCATGACAGCTTCTTTTACGTGGTGTTGCCGGTGATGGCGGGCGGGGTCGGCGAAGGCGCCATCCCGCTTTCGATCGGCTATGCGGCACTCGGCCACGGCACGCAGGCGGCGATGTTCGCGCAGGTCCTGCCGCCGGTGATGATGGGCAGCCTGTTTGCCATCCTGCTCGCGGGCGGCCTGAACGTTCTCGGCCGGTGGCGCCCGCGTTTCACTGGAAACGGCAGCCTCGAGCCCGGCGAACAGGACGCGCTTCAGGCCTTGCACGATGCGGAAGGACATGCCGCTCAGGGAAGTGTCGACTTGGGAACCATCGGCGCGGCGCTCGTCACTGCCGTGACACTTTATCTCGCAGGTACGCTTGCGCAGCGTGCCCTCGGCTGGCCGGCGCCCGTTGTGATGCTGTTCCTTGCGGTTGGGCTGAAGCTCGCCCACCTGGTGCCGCCCTCGCTGGAACGCGGTGCGTTTGTGGTCTACCGTTTCTTCGCGATTGTAGTGACATATCCACTTCTTTTCGCAATCGGCGTAGCCATGACGCCCTGGGACAAACTGACGGCGGCCCTCACCGCAGCCAACATCGTGACCGTCCTGGCGACCGTGCTCACGCTGACCGGAACCGGCTTCGTTGTCGCCCGCTTTGTGCACATGTATCCAGTTGAAGTCGCCATCATCAGCGCCTGCCGCTGCGGCCAGGGAGGCACTGGCGACGTTGCTATTCTCACCGCGGCCAACCGCATGGAGCTGATGCCGTTTGCGCAGATTGCCACGCGGATCGGCGGCGCGCTGACCGTCACCCTGGCGCTCATCCTGCTGGGCAGGTTTGGCTAGTCTCCATGCGCAGACATTTCAGAGCGCCGGCCGCACTCCTGTTGGGAGCCTTGATCAACGGCTGCGCCCACGACCAGCCGATGCCCCTGCCGGCGCAACCGCCGTTGCAGCCATCGCTGCAGTCGCTGAACACGACCGGCGTCAGCATCGCCGGCCCGCTGAGCGTATCCACCATCGCCGTGCTGGCCGTGAACAACAGCCTCGATCTCGCAGCAACCCGCGCCCAGCGCGGCGTGTCCGAGGCCCAGATGCTGCAATCCCGGCTGCTCGCCAATCCGAGCATCACCGGTTCCGTTCTGCCGCTGCTGGCAGGACCCGCCGCCGCAACACCGTTCGGGAGCGCCACACCGGCGTTTAATGCCGGCCTTACCTACGACATACGCTCCCTGATCACGATTGGCTCTCGCCGGCGCGAGGCGCGTCTGAATGCACGGTCGATCGATGCGAGCCTGCTTTGGCAGGAGTGGCAGACGATCGCTCAGGCCAGGCTGTTGTCGGTGGACATCATCGAGGGCGACCTGACCCTTGGCCTGCTCCGCCGGACGCAGGCATTGCTGCAGCAGCGCGCCGATACGTCGCGGACCGCCCTCGCACGCGGCGACGCAACGCTTGCAACCGCGGCGCCGGACGTCACCGCTTTGCAGGCCGCGCGGAACGCGACGCTCGACCAGGAGCGGCTGCAGCTCGGACGCCGTCACCAGCTCAATGCACTGCTCGGCCTCGCTCCGGATGTCACGCTGACGCTGGCAAGCCAGCCCGACCTGCCGCCGATCAACCAGGCGGCGATCCGGCGCGACTTGCCCACCTTGTCGGACCGACGGCCGGATCTCGCTTCGCTGCGCTATGGCTACGATGCGGAGAACGCCAAACTGCGCACTGCCATTCTCACGCAATTCCCCAACCTCGTCCTCGGCATCACCGGCGGCAGCGACAATTCGAACATCCGCAATCTCGGCCCACAGGTTTCGCTCGATATACCGGTCTTCGACCATAATCAGGGCGGCATTGCGCTGGAACGCGCCACGCGCAGCCAGTTGCGTGCCGAATATGCCGCCCGACTCGCGACCGCCATTGGCCAGGTCCAGGCGTCGCTCGCCGAACTAACGCAGGCGCAGCAGCAAATCGCGCTGCTGCGCCACTCTCTGGCGCCGCTCAAGAGCGACGCGGAAGTGGCACGCAGCGCACAGGCCTCCGGCGATCTCGATGAGCGCACCGCTCTCGACCTCATTCTGGCTCCCGTGACCAGGGAACAAGAGATCGTTGCCTTGGAACAAACCGTCGCCGAACAAGAAGTGGCGATCGCGACGCTCACCGGTGCCGGGCTTCCCCCACTTCACGTCCAGGAGGGCGGATCTTGAGGATTGCGTATTGCCGGCGCGCCCTGGCCCTGGCGGTGTATGTTGCGTTGCCGTGCGGGGCCGCCATGGCAGACGACGCGCCGGTGGCCAGGGTCGAGACGGTGCCGGCCAGGCAAGGCAGCATTCCGGAAATCGTCACCGCTTATGGCAGCGCCATCCCCGCACTGGAGGGCGGCAACGCCATCAGCCTGCAGCAGGACGGCCGCGTGGCACAAATCCTGGTCACTCCAGGCGACCTGGTGCATGCCGGGCAGCGCCTGATGGTGTTCGATCTCGCCGCTTCTGGCGTCAGCACGTACCAGCAGGCGGTCTCCGCCTACACCCTCGCGCAAAGTGAGCGCTCCCATACGACCCAGCTGTTCGCTCAGAAGCTGGTGACCCGCGATCAGGTCGCCCAGGCGAACAAGGCGGTGTCCGACGCGCAAACCGCGCTGGACGCGTTGCGGCGACAGGGGGCCGACCGGCCGCGCACCGATGTCACTGCCCCCTATGATGGCGTGGTCAATACCATCCCGGTGGCGCAGGGCGACCGTGTGACCGCGGGCGCGGCTCTGCTGACGCTGACCAGGCTAGGCGGCAGCGGCGTCGACGGGCTGGTGGTGACCGTCGGAGTGGAACCGTCGATGCATGCTCGGGTGCAGCCGGGACAGAGCGTGGTTCTGCACCGGCTGGGCACCCGCGGCCCGGATCTCACCGGTCACGTGCTGCGCATCGATGGCGTCTTGAATGCCAAAACCCGGCTCGTGGACGTCGACATCGGCGTCGACCGGGGCAGCCTGCTGTCTGGCGAAGTCTTCGAAGCCGGCATCACCATCGGCACCTTGCAGGGCTGGCTGGTGCCGCATGGCGCCGTGCTGCAGGGAGATGGCGGCGACACTCTTTTCCAGGTGAAAGCGGGCAAGGCCGTCCGTGTCGACGTGCAGGATCTCGGCTCGCGCGGCGATACCGACGTGGTCACCGGCAAACTCGACGCTTCCCTACCAGTGGTGACCGATGGCGCCACGCAGGTTTCCGACGGCGATCCGGTGCAGGCTGCCGCAGCGCCGGCGCCTAACTCACCTGCGGGTGGCGAGGCGGCGCAGTGAGTTTCAGTTTCACTCGCCTTCTGGAAGGCCACGCGCGGTCGGCAGTCTTCATCGCCCTTGCGATGGCGCTGGCCGGTATTGTCGCGGCCATCTCCTTGCCCGTCGGCCTGTTTCCGGAAGTCTCGTTCCCCCGCGTGGTAATCGACCTGGACGCCGGCAGCCGCCCGGCCGACCAGATGGCGCTGCTGGTCACCCGCGCCGTCGAACAGGCGGTGCGTGGGGTGCCCGGCGTACAGAACGTGCGCTCCGCCACCACGCGCGGCACGGCGCAGATCTCGGTCGATTTCGGCTGGGGACGGGACATGACCGCCAGCACGCTGCTGGTGGATGCGGCCGTGCAACAGGTGCTGCCGGACCTTCCTGCAGGCACCGGCTACACCGTGCGGCGCATGGACCCCACGGTGTTTCCGATCATCTCCTACGCGCTGACCTCGACCTCCCTGTCGCCGGTTGAACTGCGAGATTTTGCGCAATTCCAGATCGTGCCGTTGCTGTCAGCGGTGCCCGGACTGGCCAGGGTGGATGTGCAGGGCGGACAGACGGCCGAAGTGCAGGTTGAAGCGGACCCGCATCTTCTCGCTGCGTACGGGTTGAGCCTGGCCGATCTCGGCGCCGCGATATCGTCAGGCAACGTGCTGCAGTCGGTGGGTCAGTTGCAGGACCGCAAGAAGCTGTTCCTGGTTCTGGTGGACCGCAGCCTCCACGGGGCGGCCGACGTCGAGGATGTGGTGGTGCGGGGCGACACCGCCGGCATCATTCGCGTGAAGGACGTGGCGACCGTCAGGCCGGGCGTGATGCCGTCCTACGTTGGCGTCGAGGAGGACGCGAAGCCCGCCGTGCTGTTCAACGTCTATGAACAGCCGGACGGCAACGCGGTGCAGGTCGCGGCCGGGGTTCGCCAGCGCTTGTCGGCGTTGAAACTGCCGGCCGGGATCAGCTTGGCGAACTGGTACGACCAGAGCGTGCTAGTGACGCAATCCGCCGCCAGCGTTCGAGACGCGGTGCTGATCGGCCTCGTGCTCGCCGGCCTCGTGCTGTTCGCTTTCTTGCGCAGTGCGCGGGTGACCCTGATCGCCGTCATCGTCGTGCCGGCAACACTCGCCGCGACCGTGCTGCTGCTATCCGTCCTTGGCCTGAGCTTCAACATCATGACGCTCGGCGGCATCGCCGCCGCGGTCGGCCTTTTGATCGACGACGTGATCGTCATGATCGAGCACATCGCGAGGCGCGCGGGTGCAACGATGGATGGCCGCGCGTTTGGCGAGGCAGCGGTGCTTCCGGCGGCGCGCGAATTCATGCGCCCGCTGACCGGGTCGAGCCTGGCCACACTGATCGTGTTCCTGCCGCTCAGCTTCCTCTCCGGCGTTACCGGCGCGTTTTCCCGCGCGCTGTCCATCACGATGGGTTCCGCGTTGCTCATCTCATATCTGATGACGGCCTTCGTCGTGCCCGTCCTGGCCAGGCAGATCATCAATTTCGAAAAGTGGCATGATCCCGCAGAAGGGCGCGATGACTGGCTCGCCCGGACCCATACCCGCATCCTCGACGGCCTGATCCGCCGCAAGTGGCTTCTTGCCGCCGCCCTGATTCCGCTGCTCGCATTGGGCTACGTCAGTTCCAGCAATGTGCAGACCGGCTTCATGCCCAAGGTGGATGAAGGCGGCTTCGTCATGGATTACTTTACACCCCCCGGCACCTCGTTGCGCGAGACCGAACGGGTGATGGCGCAGGTGGATGCGATCCTGAAGGCCCAACCGGAAGTAGAAACGTTTTCGCGCAGACTTGGCACCGGCCTCGGCGGAGATCTCGGGGAGAGCTACCACGGCGATTATTTCGTTCGCCTGAAAGACAAACACGCGCGTGCGACCGAGGAGGTCATGGCAGCGATTCTCGCCGATGTGCAAAGCCACGTTCCCGGCGTCGAGATCGAACTCGCACAGTTGATGGAAGACCTGATCGGCGATCTGACAGCAGTGCCGCAGCCGATCGAAATCCAGCTCTATGGCAACGACTCTCCCTCGCTGATCTCGACCGCCAAACGTGTCGCCGAGGCCATCGGCAAGATCGATGGCGTGGTCGAGATCAAGAACGGCGTGATGCTCGCGGGCGACGCGTTGGATATTCGCGTGGACCCGGCGGCGGCGGCGATGGAGGGTGTGACGGCCGACGAGATCAACGTGTCCGTCAGCAACGCTCTGCAAGGCGCGGTCGTGTCGCAACTGCCGCAGGCGACGAAATCCGTCGGCGTCCGCGTGCACCTTCCGGGGGCGCTTACGCTGCGCGAACGTGCCCTGGGTGACGTTCCGGTCCGCGCCCCGGACGGGCATCTCCTGAAACTGAGCAGGGTTGCGCAGATTGTCCCGGTCAGCGGGCAGCCGGAAATCTCACGTGACAACCTGCAGCAGATGGTTGGCGTGACCGGACGCATCGAGGGCCGCGGCCTCGGCGCGGCCATTGCCGACGTCGTGAAGGTGCTGGCGCAGCCCGGCATGCTGGCCACGGGCATGCGCTACGAACTTGGCGGCACCTACGCGCAGCAGCAGATCGCCTTCGCCAGCCAGCGCCGCGCATTCGCAGCAGCCCTGATCGCGGAGTTTATCCTGTTGCTCATACTCTACGAACGCATCTGGCTGCCCGTCATCATCATCGCTTCGTCACTGCTGTCCACCACGGCGGTGTTCACCGCCCTCTGGCTGACCGGCGTGGAGTTGAACATCACCGCATTGATGGGCATGACGATGATCATCGGCATCGGCACCGAAATGTCGATCTTCTACGTCTCCGAATACACCGAACTGCTGCACGACATGCCGCCGCTCCGCGCGCTGCGCGAAGCCAGCCGCAACCGGCTGCGGCCGATCACCATGACCACGCTCGCCGCGATACTGACCCTGCTGCCGCTGGCGCTCGCTATTGGACAGGGCTCGGGCATACAGCAGCCGTTAGCCATCGCGGTCATTGCCGGGCTGCTGCTGCAATACCCGCTGGTGCTGATCGCCATGCCGGTGTTGATCAGCCTGACACTGAGTCGCGAGGAGCGGCTGCTGTCTCATGAGCAAAGGTCTTCAGCTTAGCAACGAACAACCTACTCGCCCGACTTCAACCCGATTAAAAACGCGTTCTCCAGGCTCAAAGCCATTCGGATGATGCTCTAGGTAGGCGTGAACGTATTAGTCTAGTCTAGAGCATCATCCGACCAGACGGGATCACCCGTCGGATAAAGATGCTCGCTAAAACAAAGAGCTAGAGCATTTGCCAGCAGGCATCCTGATCCAATAAGGTCGGAAAATGCTCTAGCGAGGCGAGTTTTTATGCGCTGGAAAGAACTTTTGGACGAGCATGCTGAGCTCGCGGCTCTGTGCAAAGTCGATGCATTTCACGACGCTAAGGTCGGCGCCCGTCTGGCTGACGTAGTCGCGCTTCAGGAAGTCCCGCGCTGCCTTGGACGCCTCCTGGTAGGCTTCGGCCGGACCTTCCCCGTATTGAATGTATCCGTTGGCGGCCGCGCTGGTCTGCGCGCTTATCTGGGGTAATGCCGCTCCAAGGCAGGCGGTCAACGCATAGTCACGGAACAGCTCCTGCGGGGTCGCGTGCAGCACGGTCTGTTCCTTCATCTCAGCGGGTGTCAGGGCCTGGGCCGCCGGGTAGGAGAAGGTAAGCGCTAGCAGGGCTACCGGGGCGATCTTCACGGGCAGGTCCATAGCCGCGCGCCGATCAACGGCAGACCATGCCGCGACCAGCGTCGAAGTAATCCTCATCGGCGGCCTTCTGGCCATTCCACAACGTGACGTGGCCCGACGCATCGGAAAACGGCACTCCGAACGCGATGATACCCTGCTTGCCCGCGAAGTCCGCACGAGTAGCCTCAGGACCCTTATTGATGTCGGGCGATCCGAAGCGCTCCCTGATAAAGGCCTCCATCTGGCGAACCCGGTAGATATAGTTCTTGTTGTCTGCTCCGGTGACCGTCTGCCCTTCAATCTTCGGAATAGGTATGCCGCTGTTGTTCAAACAGTAGCTCATTCGGGTGGCGCAGCCGTTCGTGAAGCCGGTCGGGCTGCCCGGATAACTGCCCGGCGAGTTGCGGATATCCTGAATACCCTGGTCGAAATTGCGCTTTACCGCTCCGCCAATTTTGTTGCCGACTTTCGCCAGGCTCTTAATCACACCCTCCGGATACGACCCGTCAGCTTCGGTAGCCACGTCCTGGAACAGCATCCACAAAAGGTTGAATTTGGGCCTTGAGCTATTGCTGGTGTGGCTATGCGAGCTTCCAGTCTGACGTGCGTGCAAAGCCACGGCTTTCTCCAACTATAGCTGTGCTCCAACCATCACGGATGCGACTTTCTGACAAGCCCCGCCGGGCAGGGTCGGCGAAGGATAGGGCGATACAGCCAGTTGCGTCGCAGACCGCTGGTGCGCCCTCCAGCCCATTGCCTTTAGAATTCAATGCAAACTACGAGAGCCTTAGTAAAAAGGTTGCGCCACGCTCAGGCCCGGTTTGATCAAGGACTAAACTACCGCCGTGGCTGTTCGCAATCTGTCGCGTCACGCTCAGGCCGATTCCGCTGCCGTCCGGCTTCGACGTCGTGAATGGATGAAAAATCGCCTCCCGCCTGCTTTGATCAACGCCGTTACCGTTATCGGCCACGGTGAACACCACGCCGCCTGCGTCGCCGTTTGCGGATAGCCAAACCTTCGGCGTTCTGGCGCTAGCCAAAGCGGCTTCGGCGGCGTTGGCCAGTAAGTTCAGCAGCGCCTGGCCGACCAACCCCGCATCCATCTGGGCCACCGCATCCGTTTGCGGCAAGGTCAGTTCCAACACCACGCCCGACTTGGCCCAGCTTGCATCGAACAAGGCGGCCGCCTCGCGCAGCATATCGCACGCCTGCGCGGACGGGTCGCAGGATCGGCGGCGGCACACGGGCGAGCGCTCGGTAACCTTGCACGAACCTTTCCAATCCTTCTGCGCGGCGCAGGATGATTTCCAGTGCTTCACGAACCTGCTCCAGTGCCGCAGGTGTTCCCTCCACGATCAACGCCGAGGCGCTCCCCGCCAGCGACGTCACCGGCGTGAGCGCATTCATAATCTCGTGGCTGAGCACCGCGAGCAACTCACGCAAAGCAGCGGCTTCGGCCGTCTGGATCTCCGCCTGGACGTCAGTCAATGCGGCGAGGATGCGTGCTCCCGTAGAACTGAACATGGTTGCCGCCGAAACGGAAACAGTGCGTCCGCCTGCCGCTGCGAGTTTCACGGTTTGCCGTCGGCCAAGAGCCGCGTCGCGGATGGCATCGACCAAGTCGGGAGGGGGGCCGACCAGCAGGCCATCGGCGCCGAACAAGCGGCGTGCCGCCCGATTGATCGCGTGCAGCCTGCCGTCCTGGGTCAAGGTGATCAACGGCGATGGCACCTGGTCGAGCGTCGCTCGAAGCAGGTGCATTTCCAGATCGGCAGCCGCGACAATCGGCATAGCACTCGCCACTTGAATTACCGAACGGTCCCGAATGGCGCTCGTCGACACCACGATCCAGCCCGAGATCAGCACGGCCAGCGTTGCTGTGGCGTACAGACCATTCTGCCAGGCCAGACACGCGGCGACCCCGCACCCGAACAGACATGCCGACGATAGCGTAACCTTCAGTGCGGCGGCACGACTGTGAGCGGATCCGCTGCTATCCGGAAATAGCTTAGAGCCCATGGCGCGCCATACGGCGGTAGAGCGTGGCGCGCGTCACTCCGAGTTCGTGGGCTGCGTGGCTGACGTTGAAGCCGTGGCGCCGCAGGGCAGCCTCGACAAGAGCCTTTTCCGAGCGCGCCAAGTTCAGGTCGCTCCGGTCTGCCGCCGCGAATTGCGTGCCCAACGGTGCAAGCGCCACATCCGCGGCTGCGATCACCGGCCCACGACTGAGCACGACGGCGCGTTCGACAGCCTGCCGCAGCCCGCGCACATTGTCTGGCCACGGCCAGGCGGAAATGCTGGCGGCCGCCTCCGGCGACCAGGCCAGGCACCGCCTAGCGTGTTGCCGGCTGAACAAGGCGAGGAAGTAATCGGCAAGGATCGCAGCGTCACCCAGGCGGTCGCCGATCGGCGGGACGACGATCTCGACCGTGCCCAGGCGGCTCTGCAGGTCGTCACCAAGGCCGCCATGAGCCGCGGGCAAGCGCAGGGTTGTTACAACGCGCAGCCCAGGGCGCGCCTCCAGGGCCTGCAGAAGCCACGCCTGGGCGCCTGCGGGCAATACGTCGGCACGTCGAGCACCAGCGTGCCATTGGGGTCCACAGGCTCGAGTGCGCCATCCAGGGCGCTTTGCGTCGAGAGCGACCTCGCATCCACGCGCGCGAGCATGCCGGGTCGCGCGGAAAGGCGGTGGATCGTCTGCGCGAGCAGGGTCTTGCCCGTTCCAGGCTCGCCGCTCAGCAGGACCGGCACGGCTGTCGGTGCCGCGCGGTGCAGCATCGCCATCAGGCGAACCATGGCGGCACTCTGGCCGATAACCGGCGCCGGTTCGTGGAGCGTGTCGCCGAACGCCGGGCGGCGCTGCCGGCGCAGCACAGCGGCCTGGGTCAGGGTCTGGACCAGGCGTTCATTTTGCCACGGCTTCATTACGAAATCGGTGGCACCGCTGCGCATCGCCTCTACCGCGATGGCAATGCCACTATGTCCGGTCACGACCACGACGACGAGCGCAGGGTCATGCGCCACCAGCGCACGCAAATGCGCGATGCCCTCGCTGCCATTGGTGGCGCCGCGGGAAAAATTGAGGTCCAGCAGAACCACGTCGATCGGTTCAGCGGCCAGTACGCTCCAGCTTTCGGCGGGCGAGCGTGCCCCGAAGACGCGGAAACCGCGGCGTTCCAGCAGCATGGTGGCGGCCCGCTGTATGTCTGCGTCGTCATCGACGAAAAGAACCGTTGACACCGCTTGTTGCATGTTCGGATCCGGACACTGTGTTCGATTGCGGACGGCCTATTCGATGCGAGCCTTGATTTTTGTATTGGCGTCAGTGACTTAGCTGCGACAAGGGATGGCGATACACTGCCCGCCACGCAACCGAGTTTGACATGCAGGCAGCACCCACGCCCATCCCCCTTGCAAGCGGCACCGCTATGGACCGCCGCATTGCACATAGCCGAACCGCACGCCTGCGCCGTTGGGCGCTGCCGGTCACCGGCGGTTTGGCCTTGCTGGGCGCCATCACCGCCGCAATCGGCCTTGTACCGGGCGCCGATACGCTGTCGGTGACAGCAGCCACGCTGTCCATCGGCACCGCGGCAGAGGCGCCGTTTCAGGACTACCTGCCCGTGCGCGCCACCGCCGCACCGTTGCACACGGCCTATGTCGGCGCCGTCGAAGGCGGCCAGGTGGCAAGCGTCGCGGTGGCTGAAGGCGCGCTGCTGCGTACGGGAGACGTGCTTGCGACCCTCTCCAATCCCCAGCTGCAACTCGATGTCACGGCGCGCGAGGCGGCGATCGCCGGCCAGCTCGGCGGCATTAGCGCAGCGCCTGAGCCTGCAACAGGCGCTGACCACCGAGGACGCGTCCACCACGGAGGCCGCCTACGCGCTTCTGAAGGCTCAACGAGACCTCGACATTCATGCTCGTCTGCACGCGGCCGATTTCGAATCCGATGCTGGGCTCAAGAGCTTCTCCAACGAGGCGCATTACCAGACGTCGCGCCTTGCGCTGTTGCAGAAAGCTCGTGGGCGTGACCGAAGCGTGGCGGACGCGCAGCTGCGCGAGATCGATGACACGGCAGACCGCCTGCGCCGCAATCTCTCCGTCGTGGAGAACAGCCTTCAGGCTCTGGTGCTGCGCGCGCCGGTGCCTGGCCGCCTCACCAACTTCTCGTTGCAGCCCGGACAGAGCCTGAACAAAGGCGACCAGATCGGGCAGATCGATAGCGAAGGCGCCTGGCGCCTGGACGCCGATGTCGACGAATTCTACCTCGTTCGTGTCAGCGCTGGCCAGCACGCCACTGCCGAGATCGGCGACCATGCAATTCCGATGACCGTGTCCGTGGTGCACCCGCAAGTCACCGCTGGAATGTTCCGCGCCGAGCTGACGTTCGACACCGCCTCTCCCGCCGGTCTGCGCCGAGGTCAAAGTGCCGAGTGCCGCATCACGCTCGGTGACACACGCCAGGCGCTGGTGGTGCCGAATGGCCCCTGGCTCGAGTCCGGAGGGAGCTTGGCCTTCGTTCTGGACAAGGACGGACGTCACGCGCGCCGCCGCAACATCACCACGGCACGACGCAACCCGGATCAGGTCGAAATTACCGCCGGCCTGCAGGCAAACGAGCGCGTGATCACCTCCAGCACCAAGAGCTACGGGACCTATGAGACGCTCGACATCAATTGAGAGGAAACGCGGATGATCACGCTGTCCGGCATCAACCGCCTGTTTCGCGGTGACGAGGTGGAGACGACGGCACTCCGCGGCATCGACCTACACATCGATGCCGGCGAGTTCGTCGCTATCATGGGTCCAAGCGGCTGCGGCAAATCGACGCTGCTCAACATCCTCGGCACCATCGATCGCCCGACGGCCGGCTCCTACCATTTCGCCGATAATGATCTCACCGCGATGTCGGAAGCTTCGCTGGCAGCGTTCCGGCGCGATACGCTCGGCTACGTCTTCCAGAGTTTCAACCTCATCGACGACCTGACCATCGAAGAAAACGTCGAACTCGGCTTGATCTATCGCAAGACCAAACGCGCCGAGCGGCGTGCGCGCGTGGCCGCCGCCATGGACCGGGTCGGCATCGCACACCGGGCCGCGCACTACCCGCACCAGCTCTCCGGCGGTCAGCAGCAGCGCGCCGCCATCGCGCGCGCGATCGTGGGCGCGCCGGCGCTGATCCTCGCAGACGAGCCCACGGGAAATCTAGACACAGAGAATGGTGCGCAGGTGATGGACATACTCGGCAAGCTCAACGCGGAAGGTGCGACGATCGTCATGGTGACTCACTCGCCAAGCCACGCGGATTTCGCGCGTCGCCGGATCGACATGTTGGATGGCCAGGTGGTGGTCTCCGCACGGAGAGCGATTTGAGAGAAGCAGCCGGTCGTTGCGCGCGAGAGCGGTGCTTATTCTCCAGTAAGGGTCGGCGAGCTTGCCCGGACATTGTGCTATGAGTAGTTCGACGTTGGTAAACACAGGGCGGGCACGGCGTTCCTGGCGGGGCCTCGCAGCCGCCCTGACTGCCTCTTGCCTCGGCCTAAGTCTGGCGAGCGGAGCCGAGGCGGAAACGCTGCAGGATGCACTTGCCGACGCCTATCGAACCAATCCCACTTTGCTCGGGCAGCGCGCCACCCAGCGCGCCACCGACGAGACCGCCGTGCAGGCCCGCGCGGGATGGCGACCGACTATTTCGGTCACCGCCAACGCCGGCTATGCGCAGCAGACCAACTCTCCCAACTCCTACGCAGCCGGCGTCTATGAGGCCAATGATGCCCAGGCCAGCCTGGTGCTCAGCCAACCGCTCTATACCGGCGGTCGGGTTGCGCACGCCGTGCAGGCCGCCCAGGCCCGAATCGTCGCAGGACAGCAGGCCTTACGGGCAACGGAAGCGCAGGTTCTTCAGTCGGCGATCACGGCCTATGAGGATGTGCTGCGTGACCAGGATATTCTGACGACCCGCCGCGCGGACCTCGCGACGCTCACCCGCCAGGTCGCCGAAACATCTGCCCGTTATCGCCTGGGCGCCGCTGTCACACGCACCGATGTCTCGCAAGCCGAGGCTCAGCGCGCGCAGGCGGAAGCCGCCGTTTCCCTGGCCACTGCCCAACTTGACGCGAGTTGCGCCGAATTCCGTGCCGCCGTGGGCCACGCGCCGGGCAAATTAATGCAGCCCGAAACGCTGCCAGAACTTCCGGCCTCGCTCGACGAAGCGCTGGATGCGGCCTCCTCCGCAAACCCCGCTGTCGGGCAAGCCGCGCTGTTGGCACGGGCGTCTGCAGCAGACATTGCAACGGCACGAGCAGCGCGAGCGCCCACGATCAGCGTTCAAGGCAGCTACGGTTACATCGGCGGTGTCGCTCCTTTCCAGCCGCGCCACTACGACCAGGAAGCCACTGCTCTGGTAACGCTCAACCAGCCGATCTACGCCGGCGGCATGATCGCCTCGCAGATCCGTCAGGCCGAGGACCGGCACGAGGCGGACCGCAACGCCGAAGCTGCCGCGTCCCGATTGGCCCAACAGAGCGTCGCCACAGCATGGAGCGCGGTCGTAAACGGCCGTAAGAGCATCGCCGCAAGTCAGACACAGGTCGAGGCGGCAGTGACTTCGCTGCGTGGCTACCAGCTCGAATTCGCCGACGGCCTGCGTACCACGCTGGACGTTCTGATTGCCGACGAAAACCTGCGCGCCGCCCAGGTCGCCTTGGCTCAAACGCGGCACGATACCTTTCTTGCCGAAGCCTCGCTGCTGTCGGCAATGGGACGTCTCGAAACGAATTATCTTCTACCAGGAGAATCCGCCGACAACGCAACCCCTGCGTTCGACCGCATTCATGACAAGTAAGGCTTGTCCGGGGCCGTATCGTCGCCGGGCGGGACCGGTAACAAACAAGACCTACCGCAGATGACACACCGGTCCGCGATGTTAGTCGCAAGCGTTGCCCGAGTCGGTCGCGCATCAGAACCGGGATCCTCTGACCGCGACATCTCCCCGACACTCCTGCGGAAATGCCTGCGGTAATCAGACAATGCGAGGCAAGATGCTATCTCACATCCTACTATCGTTTTATCGATCGGCACAGAAGCAGCATTTCTACACCGCACTCAACCTAATGGGTCTGGGCGTAGGTATCGCTGTGTTCATTACGCTTATGCTGGTGGTAAATTATGAGCGCGGGTTTAATCACGAGATACCCCAAGCTGATTTTATCCAACGCCTAGATACAACGTGGACCCTCCCCGATCTGGCACCGGACGAACTTGCATTCAGTAGCTTAGGTGCCTTGGATCAACTCAGGAGCGATTTCCCTCAGATCGACGCCGGGACCCGGATGCTGAACCAAAGGGTGGTCGTGACGACAGGTCGAACGGCCGAACGACAATTGCTCAGTTATGTCGATCCCAACTTCCTCGACGTAATTCGCCTTCCGCTGCGAGCGGGCACGCGTTCACAGGCGTTGAACTCAACAAGTGCCGCTGTGATAACGGAATCCACGGCATTGAAGTATTTCGGGACGGTCGACGCGATCGGCAAAACTCTCGTTGTCGGGCAAGGCGGATCAAAGCTCTTGTACACTGTGTCCGCAGTGCTGAGGGATTTACCGCCGAACGTCACGCTTGACGTCTCCATGCTGCTGCCTTTGACACCGGCGGTCGAGGCGCATCTGCATTTCTCCCGCCGTCTGGATGATTTATCTGGGGAAACATGGCTCCGCTTTAGGAACCAGGCGGATGCAGATGTGGTGGCAGCCGGCCTAAGGAGCCTTTGTCGACCGGCATATGGCAAGCAACAGCTTCGGTCCAAGCGCTACCAGGCCGTCGGACATCTACCGATTGTCCCTCGCACGGTTGTCAGACCTACATTTTCACGACATTACCGTCACCGGCGGAGCGCCAGGCACTGATCGGCGTTTGGTCTATGCGCTCGCCATCGTAGCGGCGTTAGCTCTGTTCATGGCGATAATCAATTATGTAAATCTGGCGACAGCACGTGCTTCACTACGTGCACGCGAAGTCGGTTTACGAAAAGTTGTCGGCGCTACACGAGCAATCCTACTCACGCAGTTCCTTGTTGAAGCTGTTGTCCTGGCGTCGATCTCGGCTTTGGTTGGGTTGGCTCTGGTAGAGCTGGCCGTGCCCGTAGTAAATGCTATCGGCGGATGGTCGATCCGCCTCGTCTACGCCTCCTTGCTGCCAGTCCTCGCCCTAGTCGCTTTGGGCGTAGGGCTCGGTGCAGGTCTCTACCCAGCTGTGATTTTATCAGGCTATGTGCCAGCGAGTGCATTGGCCGGGTCGACTGGCTCGTCCGGCGGCAGGGTGGGCGCCGGACTGCGATCGACGCTCGTACTCCTGCAGTTTGTCGCGGCTGTTACGATTTCGATTTGCACACTTGTCATCGGTGCTCAGGCGGATTTCATTCGCCAGGCGGATCGTGGCTTCGACCGGCAAGGTCTGATCGCTGTTCTCAGCCTGTCCGCTGGCTCAGGTGCTGAACGCCAAGCCGCAATTCTCAGCCACTTTCGCCAGATTCAAGGTGTCGTTGCAGCGACAGAGTCCGACCGCCTCCCTAATGATCCAAATTCGAATGATACGATGGTAGAGCGGCCGGGGATGCAGGGACAGCAACCCAGTCTTGGACTGGAAACGGTCGCGAGTGACTACTTCAAGACCTACGGGATACCAATAATCGCTGGCAGGACATTCGAACCTTATCGCCGGTCCGACGACATTGCCATGGCACCCCCTGGCGAATTGAAACTTGGGACGGTGATCAACGAGCGTGCGCTATCGGCTTTGGACTTTGCCAGTCCCCAGGCTGCGATTGGGCAACATTTCCGAATTGCTTACCGTAGCGGGACCGCGGTGGACCTGACGATCATCGGTGTGGTTCGTAACGTCCGCTTTCTGTCTCCACGCGCGCCTGTTCATCCGCAATTCTATCTGGAAAATACCCGTTCGCTGGAAAACGCTCCCGCCGTGATCCGATACAAAGGCCTTACCCAGACCGAAATCATGGAGCGGTTGAAAGTCGCCCTGCACGACATCGCCCCCGATGAGCCATTCAGGGCTCAACTGATCGAAGACCGCTTGGCCAGCTTTTACCAACCCGATGAACAGAGAGCTCGACTGTTTTCGATGGGTGCGGTACTTGCCATCCTTATAGCGTGCCTTGGCCTTTACGGATTAGCCGCGTTTGGCGCCTCGCGACGCACCAAGGAAATCGGTATACGAAAGGTTCTGGGAGCTTCCACGAGTGACGTGCTGCTCTTACTCACAGGACAGTTTCTTCGGCCGGTATTGGTCGCTTGTGCGATCGCCGCGCCAATCTCCTGGGCCGCAATGCGCAACTGGCTCTCATCCTACGATCAGCGGATCGCGTTATCGCCGGCCTACTTTCTAGCTGCAATCGCAGGCGCACTTGCAATATCTATGACCACCGTCCTGGCCCAGTCCTGGAAGGCAGCTTCGTTCGAGCCCGCAAAGGCGCTCAAGTACGAATGATAGAATCCGGGCAGAGTATCAGTTCGTAAGATGGCGAGTGCCATATCCGCTGGCTTCATGGTGTCCGGCTCGAGGGAGCCACTTTGCGCTTTGCAAGTAGCGAGCAGTGGGTGGTCGGGCGATGTAGTGCTTATAATGGTAGTACTGCGTCTTGCCTCGAAACTTTGATCGAAACCAGTCTTAAACTTTGCCTCTGCAAGCTCTGCAGGTTCAGCTAACACCAAGTTCGATTCAGCTGCCCAGGCGTTGCTCGAGCCATCCGGTGTGTCGACACATCAACCGTGCTCTGCGACTGAAACGTTCAGAGTGGAAACTCGCCTCGAAGCCAAATCTAGCTTCCGCAGGGCGAGCCGCATCCGATGATCGACGACGGCCTGGGCTTCGGCCCGTGGACACTGACGCTGGGGCGACACCTCAGACGGCTGATCACGGGCGTCTTCGCTGCGTCTGGAATGGACTGGAGCTTTCGCCACAAGCGCGGCCTCGGCATAGGCCGAGACGCCGCTGGTGAACCAAACGGCGACCCGGAAGCCGAGAAGCTGGAGCGCGATAGCTGGTGATGGCCGCGCATGGCGTCCATCGCGTCTGTCTTGTTCATGCCGGCACTCCATGCTGGCCTGATCATGAACAAACAGGGTGATCAAGCGTCAGAAGCGGTAGCCTAGGCCGACGCTCAGGACGAGTGGGTTTATGTCGACTTTGGCAAGCGCGGGCAGGGCGCCTGCGGGCGTATCAAATTCCGCCGAGATCCGGTTGTGAAGAAGTATGTATTTCATGTCCACATTGAACGTCCAACGTGGCGTCACGTCGTAATGGATCCCGGCTTCGAAGGGCAGCCCAAGGGCGTCGGCCGGCTGCACATGTTTGAGCGCGCGGTCCGTCGTGCCAAGGAAGAACGTCCAGTTCACGCCGGTGCCTATATACGGGTGCACGCGGCCCAGCCCGGGAATGTAATATTGCAGTGCGATTACGCCCGGGCCGTAATAAGTAGTGGCGAGCGTGCCGAGCGGGGCCAGCGGGCCGGTGCCGAGTATCTGCGTCTTGGGCGGGACGCCAGCAAACACGTCTATGGCCAGGCTGGGCGTGATGAAATATCCGACGTCGAAGGACGGCGTGCCCTGGCTGGGCACGGCGATCGAAGCCCCCGGGACGCGGCCGCCTGCCAGAAAGATTTCGGCGTTGAGAGCGGGAAAGAAGACGGCGGATCCGGCGACGTTGACCATCCATCGCGAATGTGACGTGTCCGCCGGCTGTGCGCGGGCGGGGGCCCACCATGCGCAGCAGAGCGCGGCGGCCGCAACGATTAGGCGTGAGCATCCCGGTAACATGGCGTTTTCCCCCCGTTTTCGTTTCTTCTAGTACCGAGAACCAAAATATCGCAGCCCTCGGCGCATTTTGCGCCTGGACTAAGACCCCGGCGGTGCAGTTGTCATTGCGTAGCCGCATAGGCCGGCGGTGCAAAGATGAGGAAGCGCACAAGCAGTGTCCGTCAAAAGCGGACGTAGCGTCAGGTGCTGTAATGCGTCCGGGCGGCCTTGCGCAGATGATCGAGCAGCAGGCGCACGCGAGGGCTCATTCGGTCACGGTACTGGAAGACCGCCGATATCGCGCCTTCCGGCGCGGCCCATGCGGGGACAAGATGCAAAAGGCGGCCTTGAGCCAGCTCTTCGCGAACGGCGTAATCGGGCAGCAAGCCGGCGAAGTCGCCCTGCAGGACGAATTCACGCGCGGCGATCCCGGTATTTGTGCGCACAACAGGGCGGATCCGGAGAGAGCGGCGCTGGCCCAGCTCGTTCTGCAAGTCTATTCGTTCCGGATGTGCAAGAACCGTGATCGTTACCCAGTTGAGGTCCACCAGGTCGGCCGGATCGCGCGGCTGGGGCCGCTTGGCCATCGTGGCGGCGCTCGCGCAGGGGATCATTCGGAAAGTGGCAAGTCGGGCCGCGTAAAGGCGGGTTTCTTTCAGCCAACCGACTCTCAGGCAGATGTCGAAGCCTTCCTCGGTCATGTTGCTGATTGTGTCATCCAACGTGAGGTCGAAATCGACCTTTGGATGCGTCTGGCTGAACTTGGCCAGCTCGCCGACCAGGAAGCTGATGCCCAAATCGTGCGGCGCGGAGATTCGTATGGTGCCGGCCGCCTCGGTGCGCAGGTCGCTCAACGTGCTGACCGCGGTCTCGGCCTGTGCGAGCATGCCGAGACAGGCATCGTAGAAACGCTGGCCCTCCTGAGTGAGGGAGAATGAGCGCGGCGACCGATTGATCAGCGCGGTGGCCAGAGCCTGTTCCAGGGCGATGATGTGCTGGCTGACCACGGACTTGCCAAGGCCCAGGGCGGTGGCTGCCTTCGAGAACGATTCGTTTTCCACCACCTTAGCGAATATCGCCATGCGATACAGGTGCTTGATGACCATTTCCGTCCAGATTGTACTTAGAATGTTTTTTTCGCAGGATAGCTTGCGCGAAAGATGCTGTATATAGGGGAGGGGAGTGCGTCGCAGGAGCCTGGCCGCCGGAGCGGGCGCGACTTGGTCCGCTGGCGACGGACGCCTCTGGGCGCATCTGCTGGCGCCAGGAGTGGTGCATGATCGTCGTCTATCAGTTCGGGCCGGCATGGGGCATGCCCTGCATCAGCCCCTACGTCACCAAGCTGGTTTACTATCTTCGACTGACGGGTCTTTCATATCGGCTGGAAAAGCTCTGTCTGTCGCGTCTGGATGACGTCGCGCCGCGCGGCAAGCTGCCTTACGCGGTCCTGGATGATGGCTCGGTGATGCCGGATTCGACTGAAATCATCAATTTTCTGGAACGCTCCGGTAGGGGGCGCCTTGATGAGGGGTTGAGCGATGCCAAACGGGCGGACATGCTCGCCTGGACCCGGCTGAGCGATGAACATCTCTATTGGAGCGGCGTTGTCGAACCGCGCTGGCGCAACCGCGCACATTTCGAAGCCTATATGCCCTATCTGGCCGGCGGCGAGGCTCTGACGGCCGAGACGCGCCAGGTGATCGAAGCGTTCCGAACGCGTATTCTTTCCGAGTTCGATGGTCAGGGCATGGGGCGCCGTTCGCCCGAGGCCGTGCTGACCGCGTTCTGTAGCGACATCGAAGCGATCAAGGCGCGGCTGCAAGCCGGCCCGTTCTTGATGGGCAAACAGGTGCGTTCGGGCGATGCCGGGCTGTTCTCCATGCTGTCGCACATCTTGGAGGCGCCATTCGATTGGCCCGGACGGCGCTATGCCAGCCGCATTCCGGCGTTGCAGGACTACATGGCGCGCATGCGCGGTCTGTTGGACGGGATGCAGCGCGATGCCGCGTAGCATTCGGCTCGGATTTGCCGTGGCGGCGGCGTGGTGCCTTGGCCAACCGGCCGCCGCGCAGGCGCCGCAGATCCTCCAACCGGCAGCCGGCGCGGTGGTCGCGAACCCTGTGACAATCATCGTGCAGCAGCCAGCGCCCGGCGCGGATGCTGGCGGGATGGCGGGCATGGACGGGATGTCGCCGATGGCAGCGGGCCATCACGGAGCGCATGTGCATATCATCATCGATGCCCCGGTGCCTCCGCCAGGACGGCCCATTCCGATGGATGCGCGGCATCTCCACCTGACCGCCGGGGAAACAAGCCGGAGCGTGGTCCTGCTCCCTGGACGGCACCGGATCGTGCTGGTTGTGGGCGGCGCGGGTCACCGGGCCGGTGGTGCGACTTTGGTGTCCGACCCGGTCGATTTCACCGTCCGCTGAGGCGCGGCCAGATGGCGGCCGCGTAGTGTGGTAAATACGGACGTTGATTTCTGCAATGGCTCGCTGCACTGGAAGTGGCGCTGAGATACATTGCGTCCCGCGGTTCGAAATTGCGCTTCAGTTCAGGTGTCGGCGCTGGTTTTTGGACCTCTTATTGCGCTGCGCAACGATGATCCGCCACGCCACAACGGCCGGGCATTTGCAAGGGAGACGACACGATGTCTGCAACACTGATAGGACAACCGGCGGTGGGGGCTGCGCCCCGCGTGGCCGCCGAACGGAGGTTCCACCTGGATTTCCGGCTTATGGCCGTGGCTTTTGGCGTAATGACCACGATCTACGTCGCGTATCGGACATACCAGCAGTTTGCCGGCTGGAAATGGGGCCTGGACGCGACCACGCCTGAATTTTCCACGTATTGGCTTAGCCTTTTCAAGATCGAGATCCCGGTCCTGTACGGCGCGGTGGCGCTGAATGTGGCGTATCTGTTCGCCACGCGGGACCGGCATATCGACCAGGTGACGCCCGAGGTGGAGATGCGGCGTTATTTCACCTTCGTCATGTGGCTTATGGTGTATACGTTCTGCTTTTACTGGACCGGCAGCTTCTTTGCCGAGGGTGACGGCGACTGGCACCAGACAGTGTTGCGCGACACGCCGCTGACGCCAAGCCACATCGTGCTGTTCTATGCTTCCATCCCGATGTACCTGTTCTTCGGTGTCGGCGCCTTTGTCTATTCGATGACGCGTCTGCCGGCGTTTGCGCGCAACATCTCCTTGATGATGGTGTTCGCTGTCGTCGGTCCGTTCCTGATCCTGCCCAACCTTGGGTATAACGAGTGGGGCCACGCCTACTGGCTGACCGAGGAGATATTCTCCCATCCGTTGCATTGGGGCTTCGTGCTCTTGGGCTGGAACGCCCTGGCACTGGCTGGCGTGCTGCTGCAGGTCATCACACGGTTCCGCGCTTTGTTCCCGGTTGTCTTCCGGGCCGGCGCGCTGGGCGCCTGATCGAGCCTTCCACGGCGGCCGGGAGGCCGGCCGCCGTGGCCTTTCGTGCCCATCGAATGAACCGCAGGCGCAGCAGTGCCGCACAAGGGGGGAATTATGTCTTCAACGTTCGAAGCGCCGGCTGTTCCGGTAGCGAACCGAGCCCGCAGGCGTCGGCCTGAAATACTCGATGTGGCCGGCTTTGGCCCTCAGGCGGCCAAATTCTCCCGCATCTTCGACTGGATGGTCGTAGCCTGTGTCATAATGCTCTTCATCGGGGCCATCCATCTGCATGTCATGCTCACCGTGGGCGACTGGGACATGTTCGTAGACTGGAAGGACCGCGAATACTGGCCGCTGATCACGCCGATCAGCATGATCATGTTTCCCGCGGCGCTGCAGGCGGTGTTCTGGAACTATTTCCGGCTGCCGATCGGTGCCACCGTTGGCGCAGTCTGCTACATGATTGGCGTCGCGATAACGCGTTACGTGCAATGGCATCTCTGGACCGACTATCCGTACACCATGTCGCTGCCGGCGGAGATGATTACGGGCGCGTTGTTGATGGACGTGGTGCTGATCACCGTGCGCAATCCGCTGTTCACATCGATTTTCGGCGGGTTCATCTTCGCGCTGATCTTCTATCCCGCCAATGCGATCATCCAGATGCCGTATCATCTGCCAATCAATCACCAGGGCACGATCGCGAGTGTCGCGGACATGATCGGCTGGGGCTTCCCGCGTTCCGCTACGCCGGAATATATCCGCATCATCGAGCGCGGCACCCTGCGGACATTCGGCGCGCAGGTAAGCTGGGTGTCTGCGGTATTCTCTGGTTTCATCTGCATCTTCATGCACCAGATCTGGTGGCAGGTGGGCCGGATGATGTCGTCCGAGCGTTTCATTCCCATGGGTGACTTTTTCCGCTCCTTGATGGGGATCACGTCGCCAGGCCGTGGCAAGATGATCGAGGAGGCCTGAGCAATGCGCACGATCAATCGTATGCGCGTCGTGTTCGGCGCTGTCATCGCCTTGCTGATGGCCTGCCCGCCGGCTGCCACTCCTGCCTTGGCGCACGGTGAGCGCGCCCAGGAACCGTATCTGCGCACCCGCACCGTGCAGTTCTATGACGTGCGGTTCGACCACACGGACGTCAAGGTGAACGACATCGTCGTCGTCACCGGGCATTTTCACTTGATGCAGGACTGGCCGGACGCCGTGAACTTGCCTGAAGTGGTGTTCCTCGCGACCGGCGAGCCTGGTCCGGCCCTGGTGCGCAGAGAGACCTATGTCAACGACGTGCCTGCGCGCCAGTCCTTCAACAAGATGGAGCTGGGCCGCGAGTATAGCTTCAAGCAAGTCCTGCAGGCACGCGAGCCGGGAACCTTCCACATCCACCCGATGGTTTCGGTGAAAGGCTCCGGTGCGCTCGTCGGTCCGGGAGCCTGGATTACCATCACCGGTTCGGAGGCGGACTTCAAATACCCGGTCACCACACTGACCGGCGAGAAGATCAACGATTTGCAGACCTTCGGCGTGGGTCAGGCGCTTGGCTGGTACGGCGTATGGATCCTGCTCGCGGCCTTCTGGCTGCTGTTCTGGATTACTCGGCCACTGCTAATGCCGCGTGCGATCGCGATTTCGAAGGGACGCGAGGATTTGCTGATCTCCAATCGCGATCTTGCCGTCGGCATCGGACTAGGTGTGGTGGTTATGGCCATCACCATCGGCGGTTACTCTTATTACAGCGACGCATATCCTTATACCGTACCTTTGCAATCCGGCACGCAGCATGTGGATCCGCTGCCGCGGGCGGCAATGGATATGCAAGTAAAGGTGCTCCATGCCACCTACGACGTTCCTGGCCGGTCGATGAGGCTTGAGCTAAAGATGACCAACACCGGCAAGTCTGCTCTGTCGATCGGCGAATTCGCAACCGCCAATCTGCGGTTCGTAAACTATGCCTTGCCCGCGGCACGCGCCAATGTCGATCCGGCTTATCCGAAGGAGCTGGTGGCTCGGACGCCGCTGGAGATTGACAATGCCTCGCCGATCGAGCCGGGCGAAACCCGCGTGGTTCATCTCGCTGCCACCGACGCGACTTGGGAGCTTGAGCGTCTGACCAGTTTCCTGACCGACGTGGACAGCAAGTTCGGCGCCCTGCTGTTCATGTTCGATGCGCAGGGCAACCGGCAGATGGTGGAGGTCAGCGGGCCGATCGTGCCGGTCTTCACCGACCTGCCGCAGAGCTGATCATGAGCAGGACAGCAAACTGGCTCCGCGCCGTGCGGCGCGGACAGGGCCGGTGTCACGACGGGAAGGCTTTGCAAGGCCGTCTTTTCAGGAAAAAACACCTTGCTGTCCTGTTCGCTGTCGCAGTCGCCCACCCCGCTTTCGGGCACGGTGGCGTCGCAATGGAAAAGGACGTCTGCAAGCTCAGCCTCGGTCCCTATCTGATGCATTTCACCGGCTATTTGCCTGAGAAATCGCGCGGAGAGTTTTGCGAGGACATTCCGATCGCCGGCCGCACCGTGGTCGTGCTGGATTTTCTCGACGATGTGGTGCGGGACCAGCGGTTGGCGTTCAAGATCGTGCGCGATGACGGGACTGATCCGGTGGCGGCGCCGCCGTTGTTCGACGCGGCGCCCAAGACGTATCCCAGCGGATCGGCGGCATTCCGGTTCACCATCCCGGGTCCCGGCCGCTATGTCGGTGTTGCCCGTCTCTCGGGCGCCGGTGATTACGTCAGCGTCTTTCCGTTCAGCGTGGGCCAGGCGCGGATGTGGCACCATTTGCTGCTGGCTGGGGGTGCATTGCTGACGTTTGGGGCACTGGTGCTTGCCTGGGCGGTCAAGCGGCGATCGATCGCGATTTCCTCGGCCACCGCCTGAGCAGGAGACTACCCATGTCCCGCCTGAGCCTGTTAGCGGCTGCTTTCGCCATGTCCATCGTTCAGCAGGCCGGCGCGCATGCCTTCCTGCGGCGCGCGGTGCCTGCAGCCAACAGCGTCGTGACGCCGCCGCCGACCGAACTGCGCCTGGTGTTCGGCAGCAAGCTGGAAGGCGGTTTCGCCAAGATCGAGGTCAGCGTGGACGGCCGGGCGCTGGCCGGCCTGCAAGATGCCGTGGTGGGCAAGGACGGCGAAACCGTTACCCTGGCGCTGCCAGGGGGTGCTGCTGGCAGTTACCTGGTGCACTGGAGTGTGGTTGCGCATGACGGGCACCGCACCGGCGGCAGCTACACATTCAACGCGACGATGAAATGACACTGCTGCTGCACGCCACGCGGGGGCTGCACGTGGCGGCAGTCTCGTTTGCTGCCGGCGGCGGCTTGAGCGGCGCGCTTGGGGGCGTCGAGGCGCGGCGGGCCGCCTCCGATGCTTTGCGGCCGTGGGTTGCGGGAGCGGTGTTGGCTGCCATTGCCACCCAGGGCTTTCTGCTGGAGGCACATGCCGCCGAATTGCTGGATACCGCGTGGCTGCCAGCTCCGGGTGCCACCCTGGCGGTGGCGTCGCGGAGCTGGGTCGGGCGGCTGATGCTTGCCGAAAGCGTTGCGCTCGGGCTCATGCTCCCGCTTGTGCTCGCCAAAGCGCGGGTGCTCTGGACCAGCACGCCCGCCCTGTTCAGCCTCACCGCCATCGCGCTGGCGAGCCATGCCGGGGCTGAGGGCGGGCGGCTGCTGGCGAGTGCCGCGCTGGTCCACGTGCTGCTGGCCGGGCTGTGGTTCGGCAGCCTACCAGCCTTCCTGGTTTCGGCGCGCGGCGACGTACGGCGGAGCGGCGACTGGCTGAGGGAAAGACTTGCGGCATTTTCCCGGCTCGCCTTGCCCGCCATGGTCGCGATCGTGGCGACGGGCACGGTGCTGGCGGTTTGGACCACCGGTGGCCAGGCCGGCCTGTTCGGCACCCGCGCCGGAGCGGTGCTGATTGCCAAGGTGGCTCTGGTGGCGGTGGCGTTGGGCTGTGCTGCATCGCTCAGGCGCCGGCTGGCGGCAGGACGCACGCTGCCCGCCGCCATGTTGCGCCGGCCACTGCGGGTGGAGGCGACAGTGGCCTTCCTGGTGGTTCTGCTGGCTGGGGTGCTCGCAGGGTTACCGCCGGGCGCCCATGCCGAGATCGCGTGGCCCTGGCCGGTCCGGCTGGCGCCCGGCACGGCAT
>CAZZVF010000001.1:0-13459 GCA_964657355.1 uncultured Buchnera sp. | reverse complement strand
CCGGGGTCAGCCGCCGCAATCGCCGGGGGCGTGGCCATGGTCGCCGCAGGACTCGTGTTCGCGCTGACCGCGGCGAGCGGCCGGCGGCCGCGCGCGTTAGCGGCAGCCTGCCTACTTGGCGTGCTTGGAGTGGCCACGGCCGTGCCGGCGGCCTGCGTGCCGGCCTATCCGACCAGCTTCGTGCACATGCAGGTGCCCTATGACGCAGCGTCCATCGCCGCCGGGGCCGCGCTTTATGGCGGGAACTGTGCGCTCTGCCACGGGCCCGCTGGCCATGGTGACGGGCCGGCCGCGCTGGCCATGAAGCCGCGTCCCGCGGACCTGACGGCGCCGCATCTGGGCTATCACACGCATGGCGAGTTGTTCTGGTGGATTAGCCATGGCTATCCAGGCTCGGCCATGCCGGGCTTCGCCAAACGCCTTGCGCCGGACCAGAGATGGAGCGTTGTCGCCTATCTCATGGCCCTGTCGCAGGGTTATCAGGCGCGCGTGCTGCAATCCGCACCGGTCGCGGGCGATCCGTGGTTGCCGGCGATCGATTTTCCGCTCGATAGCGAGACCACCCTTGCCGACCTGCGGGGCGTGCCAGTCGTCCTGCTCTTCATGAACACGAGCGTTTCGGCGGCCGCGAACTGGCTGGCGCCGCTGGGTGGGGTGGTGGGCGCTGCCGGTGCCCGGGTCATCGCGGTGGTCCAGCGCGGCATCGCCGCGCCCCGTTCCGTGCAGAGCGTCAGCGACGCAAGCGGGATCATCTGGCGGGCCTGGTCGAATGACCGGCGGAGCCTGGCCCACCCGGATTTCGGCGACCGCGATCCGCCGCCGGCATTGCTGGGCGTGCTGATCGACCGGTTCGGCTTTGTGCGCGCCCGCTGGCGCAGCGACGAGCCCGAGGAGATGCCCGGCGCGGCCGAGCTGGCTCAGGCCTTTGCCGCGCTGCAGGCCGAACCACAACTTGCGGACCCCGATGCCCATGGAAGCTGACCCACATATCGCCACGCCACAGTGCCGCCCAACACGGAACCTGGCGGAAGGAGGATGACATGATCGGATTGATGCAGGATCGGCAGCTGCTAATCTCCTCGCTGATCGACCATGCAGCCGATTGCCATGGCGACACCGCTATTGTCTCACGGGAGGCTGACGGCAGCCTGCATGCCACGGATTGGCGTGGCGTGGCTGAGCGGTCGCGCCGGCTTGCCGGGGCGCTGGGACGCCTGGGGGTCAAGGCCGGGGATCGTGTGGCGACGCTGGCCTGGAACACGCACCGGCATCTGGAGCTGTATTACGGCATCACCGGGAGTGCCGCCGTCTGCCACACGGTCAATCCGCGGTTGTTCTTTGATCAGATCGTTTACATCGTCCGCCACGCGGAGGACAGCGTCCTGTTCTTCGATGAAAGTTTTGCCGAGCTGGTGGTGCGGCTGCAGCGTGAGGTCCCGCAGATCAGGCACTGGGTGCTGCTGGGCCCGCGCCGGTCCACACCCGAGCTGGAAACCATAGCCGGCCTGCTGTTCTACGAAGAACTAGTAGCGGCCGAGGACGGCAGTTATGCTTGGGCCGAAGCGGACGAACGTCACGCGGCCTCGCTCTGCTACACCTCGGGCACCACGGGCGATCCGAAAGGCGTGCTCTACTCGCATCGCTCAACGGTGCTGCATGCCTACGCGGCTTGCCTGCCGGATTCGTTCTGCATTTCGGCACGCGATGTACTTCTGCCGGCGTCCTCGATGTATCATGCCAATGCCTGGGGCGTGCCCTATGCCGCGGCGGTAGCCGGCGCGCGCCTTGTCCTGCCGGGGGCGCGGTTGGACCCAGCCAGCTTGCATGCGCTGATCGGGGACCAAGGCGTCACACATGGCTTTGGGGTGCCGACCATCTGGGCGGCCTTCGCGCAGCATCTGGAGGCGCAGGGGCTGCAACTGGCTGCGCTGCGGCGGCTGGTGATCGGCGGCGCCGCTTGCCCGCCGGCGCTGGCCGAGACCTTTACCCGGCTGGGGGTGGAGGTGCGGCAGCTATGGGGCATGACGGAGACCAGCCCGCTGGGTGTGGTGGGCGTGCCGAAAGCGGGGCAGGAGGGGCTGCAAGGCGCGGCGCTCGCCACATTCCGCGCCCAGCAGGGCCGCATCGTGTTCGGCGTGCAGCTCAAGATCGAGGACGAGAGCGGCGCCGAACTGCCGCGCGACGGAGTAGCCGCCGGCAACCTGATGGTGCGCGGCTGGTGGATCGCCGCCCGCTATTACGGCCAGACGCATGATGCGACGCGTGCCGGCTGGTTTCCCACCGGCGACGTGGCCACGCTCGATCGGGACGGCTTCATGCGGATCACCGACAGAGCGAAGGACGTGATCAAATCGGGTGGCGAGTGGATCAGCTCGATCGACCTGGAGAACGCGGCCGCGGCGCATCCGGCGGTGGCCGAAGCGGCGGTAATCGGCGTAGCGCACCCGAAATGGGACGAGCGGCCTCTGCTGATCCTGCGCCTGAAGCCGGGCGCGCGGCTGGAGCCGGGTGCCATGACCGCCTTCCTGACCGGCCGCATCGCGAAATGGTGGCTGCCGGATGACGTGATTGTGGTGGACGAAATCCCCCATACCGCAACCGGCAAGATCCAGAAGAATGTGCTGCGGGCGCAATTTGCCCGCCACCTGCAGCCGGATGCGGTCGCATGACCATCCCTGCTCCCCTCTTGTTCAAACGGAGATCCTGACATGGACAGCTACAAACTGCTGATCGGCGGCGCATTGGTCGATGGTGACGCGACCATGGAGGTGATCAATCCGGCGACCGAGGAGGTGCTGGCGCACTGTCCGCGCGCTTCGGCCGCCCAAGCCAATGCGGCGGTGGATGCGGCGGACGCGGCCTTCCCCGGCTGGGCCGCGACGCCGATCGGCGAGCGCCGCGCCGCGATCCTGAAACTTGCCGACCTCCTGGGGCAGGAAGCGGCTCCGCTCGCCCGTCTTCTGACGCAGGAACAGGGTAAGCCGCTGCCGGAAGCCGTGGCCGAGATCGCCTATACGGAAGCCTTCATACGCCACCTCGCCACCTTCGACATGCAAGTGCAGGTGCTGGAGGATGGACCGACGCGGCGGGTGGAGGTGCATCGCAAGCCGTTGGGCGTAGTGGCGGCCATTGTTCCGTGGAACTTCCCCATTTTGCTGATCGCGTTCAAGCTGCCGCCGGCGCTCCTGGCCGGCAACACCATCGTCGTCAAGCCGGCACCAACCACGCCGCTGACCACGTTGAAATTCGGCGAGCTGTGCGCGCGAGCTTTTCCGCCTGGCGTGGTCAACATCATCACCGACGCCAACGAGCTGGGTCCGCTGCTGACCCAGCATCCCAAGGTTCGCAAGATCAGCATGACCGGATCGACCGAGACAGGACGCAAGGTGATGGCCAGCGCCGCCGGTCAGCTCAAGCGGGTGACGCTGGAGCTGGGCGGCAACGACGCCGGCATCGTGCTGGGTGACATCGATGTAAAGGCGGCCGCACCTGGACTTTTCCAGAGCGCGTTCATGAATTGCGGCCAGGTCTGCATCTCGCTGAAGCGGCTGTATGTGCACGAGACCGTCTATGATGAGGTGGTGGACGAGCTGGCGCGGCTGGCGCGCGAGGCTGTGGTCGATGACGGCCTGAAGCAGGGCACCCAGATCGGGCCGCTGCAGAACCGTGCGCAATACGAGAAGGTGCAGACCTTTCTGGCAGATGCCCGCCAGCACGGCACCATCGTTGCTGGCGGCGAGGTGATGGACCGCCCTGGCTTTTTCATTGCGCCCACGATCGTGCGCGACATCAGCGATGGCACGAAGCTGGTGGACGAGGAGCAGTTCGGGCCGATCCTGCCGGTCATCAGGTTTACCGATCCGGCCGATGCGGTGCGGCGCGCCAATGACTCGCCTTATGGGCTGGGCGGCTCGGTCTGGTCCGGCGACACGGCGCTTGCCACCGAGCTGGCCGGGCAGATCGATGCCGGGACGGTTTGGGTCAACAAGCATCTCGATTTCGGACCGAACATCCCGTTCGGCGGATCGAAGCAGTCGGGCATCGGCAGCGAGCTGGCTGAGGAGGGCTTCCTCGAATACACGCAGACGCGGGTGATCAACATCGCCAAGGTTGCCTGACTGACATATGCGATTGGAGACAGGACGAATGCGAGATGATCCGATCGTCATCGTTGGTGCGGCGCGGACGGCGCTGGGCGGGTTCCAAGGCGGGCTTGCCGGGCGGACGGCGCCCGAGCTAGGCGCCGTGGCCATCGCCGGCGCGCTGGCACGGGCCGGGATGGACGGCTGCGACGTGAGCGAGGCCTTCATGGGCTGCGTGCTGCCGGCGGGTGTCGGCCAAGCGCCGGCGCGGCAGGCGGCGCTGGGGGCGGGGATGCCGCAATCGGTGCCGTGCACGACGGTGAGCAAGGTGTGCGGCTCCGGCATGAAGGCGCTCATGCTGGGGCATGACGCCATTCTTGCCGGTTCGTCGGACATCGTGGTGGCGGGCGGCATGGAGAGCATGAGCAATGCGCCTTACATGCTGGACCGGGCGCGCGGCGGCTACCGGCTAGGCCATGGGCGGGTGCTGGACCACATGTTCCTTGACGGGCTGGAGGACGCCTACGAGCGCGGCCGGCTGATGGGGAGTTTCGCCGAGGATACGGCGGAACATTTCCAGTTCACCCGGGAGTCGCAGGATGAATTCGCGTTGCGCAGCCTGGAGCGCGCGCGGGCGGCGATCAAGGCTGGACGTTTCCAGGCGGAGATCGCCGCGGTGGAGACAAAAGGGGATTTGCGGTTCGAGGAAGATGAACAGCCGCGTCTGGCCAAGCCAGACAAGATCCCCAAGCTGAAGCCGGCGTTTCGGCCGGACGGGACGATAACCCCGGCGAATGCGTCGTCCATTTCGGACGGGGCGGCGGCAACGGTGCTCATGCGGGCCAGCGAGGCGGAGCGCCGAGGGCTGGCGGTGCGGGCGATTGTGCGGGGGCACGCCAGCCACGCGCAAGCGCCGGCCTGGTTCACCACGGCGCCGGTGCCGGCGATCCGCAAGCTGGCCGAGCGCGTCGGCTGGGCGCTAGGCGATGTGGATTTGTTCGAAATCAACGAGGCTTTCGCGGTGGTGACGATGGCGGCACAGCGCGAATTGGACCTGCCGGACGACAAGGTGAACGTGAATGGCGGCGCCTGTGCACTGGGCCATCCCATCGGCGCCTCAGGCGCGCGGATCGTGGTGACGCTGCTGCACGCACTTGAAGCTCATGGGCTGAGACGTGGGATAGCGGCGCTTTGCATCGGCGGCGGCGAAGCCACCGCGATTGCCATCGAACGCCCCTAGAACGCCGTCGCAGAAAGGTTCTCCTATGCAACCCTCTCCTGTCGCCGCATTGTCCATCATCGCGGTTTGGCTCTGCCTGTGCCTGCATCAAGCATTGTTGGCGGCGGCGCGTGGTGCGCCTGCGCTAGGGCATCATCCCACCAAACGGGGTAACCCGCCGGATAAAGATGCCCGCCAGAACAGAGAACTAGAGTTTATTTCCGATCCACTTCGATCGGGAAAAACTCTAGCAGGTCGCCCGAAGCAGGCCCAGACACGCCGCGCGGTAGGCTCCGGTGCACGCTGAACTCACGCAGCACATCGCTCTCTCGCGTGATTCCGGCATCGTCACTATCGTGCTCGACCGCCCGGCTGAGGGCAACGTTTTGGATCTGCCGATGTGCCGGCAGCTTTCCGCTTCACTTGAGGAGGCGCGGGCCACGCCGGCGCTGCGGCTTGTTGTTCTACGCGCGCGCGGCAGACATTTTTCGGTCGGCGGTGACCTCAAATCCATGGCCGATCCGCAGACCGTCGAAATGCATGCAGGCGCGTTGATACAGGAGCTGGGAAATTCGGTGGAGCTGTTGCATGACATGCCCGCTCCCACCCTGGCTGTGCTGTCGGGCACCGCTGCCGGCGGCGGCCTTAGTCTTGCACTTGCCTGTGACATCGTAGTTTGCGCCGATGCGGCCAGACTCGTGCCAGCCTATGGCGCCATCGGCGCATGCCCGGATGGCGGCATGACATGGCAATTGGCCCGCCGGACATCGTGGCGGTGGGCGATGGATTTTCTACTGCTGTCGGACGGCATCCTGGGCGAAGCCGCGGCCGCGGCGGGCTTGGTCACGCAAAGCGTCAGGTTGTCTGACTTGGATGAAGCTGAGTCGGCGCTGCGCGAGCGCCTCCTGACCCAGTCACCTGCTGCTGTGCGTGCCACTCGGCAACTCCTTGCTGCTGCGTCCGGACGAACCCTAACCAATCAACTGGCCGCAGAGAAAAGGCTGTTTCAAGAACTTACTCGCTCCTCTGAATTCACCGCGCGCGTCGCCAAGCGGATGCAACGCTAAAGCGTTGATGCCGAGGGGCTGAGTGCAACGGGCTTCACGGACTTCGTCGCCAAGGTGCGCGACGTGCTCCACGAACCAAGCCTGCTGATCTGCAACGGGTCGTCAGGGACGGGTGTATCAAGATCTGGAGTCTGCTAGAGGGTCGTTCGCAAGAGGAACGTCTTGAAGCGGTCGATCAGGTATTCTGCTTGCCTGGATAGCAGGTTCAATCCGACCAGCCCGTATAGCGCCGTCCCGATCCCGATGGCCGTGGCCAGCAATGCGGTGCCGATGCCCCGACTCACCTCGGCGGGATCCGATACACCTCCTGCGGCAAGTGCCGTGAAGGTTTGCATGATGCCGAGTATGGTGCCGAGCAGGCCGAGCAAAGGCGCGGCCGTGACGATAGTGTCAAGCACCCAAAGCCTTGCATTGACGCGCGACTCCACACGCAAGAACAGGGCATTCGATAAATCGTCCACCCGGGCGCGCGGCACGGCGTCGTGCCGCTGAAACTCGATGTATTCGCGCACAGACCTGCTGATGACGTCACTTGCAGCAAGATTGCTGACATGGTGCACAGGATCGAAGCCGGCCGCATTGATGGCCGCACGAAGCCGCCAGGCATACAGCGTGAGGTAGGCGAAATAGATCAGCCGTTCGATCAGCACGAAGGTCAGCAGGCCTAGGCAGACGTAGAGCGCCTGGAAGGTCAGCGCGTGTAGCCGGTCGTAATTCAAGCTCTTCTCCCGAGGGACCAACGGCTTTCAAAAAAGTTGCTCGATGCGATCATCGTCGTGTGTCAGAGGCCGTCATCGTCGCGGCCGCCACCGCTATTGGTGAATGCGACAGGCACGCTGAACCCGTGCGATACCGCGCCTGGATAGACATCCTCTGGAATGGCCGGGTAGCGCTGGCCGGCGACGATCGCCACCGCCTGACTGTCCAGCATCGGTGAGCCGGAGGACCGGATGATGTGCACGTCCGACACGGCGCCAACGCGGGAAATGGTGAAGCCCACCTCGACCTCGCCGGAAGGATGGCTCAGGCGATAGGCAGCGCCGCCTGGTGGCACCGTGTTGCGCGCGACGATGCCGTGCAGCAGGCCGACGAAGGCGGCCTCGGCCGAATGGTTCTCCGGGGCTTGGCGAGCGACCTTGGCGACAATCTTGGAAGGCGGACGTGGCGGCGCATCTGGCGGCGTCTCGCGCGTCACCACCGGGTGCGGCGGTGGTGGTCGCTTCGGATGAACGATCTGGCGCGGCCGTGGCGGAGGCGGCGGCGGCAACGGCGAGGATGCAGCCTGGGGGGGAGGGGGAGGCGGTGGTTCGGATTTGAGCGGCGGAGTGGCCTGAACTGGCTGAGGTGGGGGTGGCGGCGGCTCCTCCACGACGGAGAGCGCCACTTCAATCGGCCTCGGCGCCTCCGGTTGTGGCTGCATCTGGGCGAGCGGCTGCGACAGGACGAACGCAGTCAGTGCGGCCGTCATCCCGGCCGCCAGAACCAGCGCGGCGGTTTCGGCTGCATCGCGGCCGGGCTCACGGCTCGTCACTGTTTTTTGGTGATGATCGATGCAGCCTGCACGTCGGCCGATTTCAGGGCATCCAGCAAGCTGACCAGAGACTGTACCTGCGCGCCCTGATCGCTCGCGATGATGACGGCAAGCTTGCTGCCATCTGCCTGCATGGCCCGCAGTTTTCCCGGCATGTCGGCAAGCGTCACCTGCGCAGCATCGACGTAATACTGCGCGTCCCTGCCGATGGTGATGGTGACGCGCCTCGGCTCGTGCACCTGGTCCGGATTACCAGCTTTGGGCAGCGCCACCTTGAGGCCCAGCGCAGGCAGCACGTTCGTGCTGATGAGGACGAAGAACACGAGCAGGAACATCATCACGTCGATCATCGGAATGATCTCGATGCGCGCCCGCCTGCGCTTGCGCTGTGGCCAGTTACGCACCGGCGGCTAACGCACCGCAGGGTCGAGGAACAGAAGCTTCAAGCTGCCGGGCGCGAACCTGTAATGCACCCGGCCGCCTCCGGGAGGCGGCTGCGTGCCGTCGAGGTCGGCGGTGACCAGGAAGATGCGTCCGCTCTCGGGATCGACAGCCATGGTGCGTGCACCCGGAAGCGTTGGCACATCGCCAAGCGCTGTCAGCACACCCTTCGCATCCTCGTGGAATACCGAGAGGCTGCCCTCGCCGTTCGAGCTGAACACGAGGTGACGTGCGGGATCGAACGCCGCGGCATCTGTGCCACGGCCGATCGGCAAAGTTTGAAGAACACTCCCTTTATCGGCGTCCACCACCTGCAGCACCGCGTTCACGCAGCTGACGAAAAGCCGGCGTGTCTGCGCGTCCATCGCCAGCCCATGCGGTGAGCTGCAGCCGGGCACCGCATAGCGCGCCGTCACGCGCGCTTGCTTAGTGTCGAGGGCGACAATCTCCTTGGTGCTCGCAATATTGATGTAGATGTGGCCTGCGGCGTCGGCCGCGGCAAATTCCGGCTCGCCGCCGAGGTTCACGTCAGCGCGGACCTTGCGTGTTGCCGTGTCAACGAGGGTCACGGTCTTGCCGTCGCCGTTCATCACCGCGACCAGCTTGCCTGCAGGATCGGCGATGACGGCATCTGCACCCGTTCCGGCCGGCAGTGTTGCAACCGCTGCCAAACTCTTCGCGTCGAATGCAGTCACCTGCGCGGTCTTGCCGCTATCCGCCCAGATCGTGCCGTCAGCCGCCACTGCTTGCCCATGTGCGCCGTTCAGGCCCGCGAGCTTGCCAAGCTGTGCACCGGTTTTCGCGTCGAGGATATCGGTGTGGTCGAGATGCGACACGAACAGGCGATGCGATGCGGCGTCGAAGGTGAGATAGTCCCAGCGATCCGGCGCACCGAGCGGTATTGTCTTGGTAAGCGAGTAAGACGGTGCTGCGCCAAATGCGGATGTGTTGGCGAGCAGCATGAGAAGCATGGCAGAACGGAACATCGGGATTGATCCTGTCAGATACGACAAAGCGGCGGTGCCGCCAACGCTGGATGCTCACGTGGCAGCTCAGCGCGTGGTGGCGAAGAGCGGTTGCATGCTGACGACGCCTTTTGCGGTGTCGCCGGCATGACGCAGGTGCTCGTCGATCCCAAATGCATCCTCCAGCGTCCGCAACAGCGAATAATGATTATACGGCGTTGCATCCTGCACGCCGCGCGGGCCATGGTTGGCGATGACGATCGTGGCAATGCGGCCGCCGCCGAAATTGGCCAGGCTGCCTGGTTGATAGGCGCAGCAACCGGCCGGATCGCCCGGATACACATGATGGCTCGCCTCGTCGAAGGTGATGACGATCGCTGTGTTTCCTGCAGACGTCCAGACGGAACTTTTCATGATGCGATCAACCAGCGCGCCCGCAAAGGTGTCTCCACGCGCGATGCGGCCTTGCTCATTCTCCTTGGTGCAGTCGGCCGGCACGTTTTCGCCTTTTACACCATGCATCTCGTTGCACTGGTTGGGCACGATGAGAGCGAAGTTCGGCAGATCACCGGTTACAAGATCCTGGTCCAGCACTTCGAAGTTCACGTTGTGCAAGGCGCGTGCCGGATCTTTTTGGCCTGACGAGAAGGCGTTGAAGCCGGTGTGCTTGGACGCATAGAGCGCCGTGGGCAGATGCTCTGCGTTGCCCGCTTGCGGCCACACGACATCCAACGCGCCAGGCGCAGGGATGCTTTCGAAATAGCCTTTCCAGGTTAGATGATGTGCTGTCAGCTGATCGGCAAGGCTTGGCTCCGTTATGGTGTGATCGACGAAGCCGGGCGCGTCGGAATCCTTGCAAACCGCATCCTGCTGGTGCGGCTTGCAGAAATAGGCGTCGTCGTCATGGATACCGAACGTGTCGCCGCCGAGCATCGCGACATAGTTGCCTTCGCTCGGATGCACCACCCCGTAATATTGCGTCGCCAACCCGTATTGGTGGGCTAGTGTCGTGAGGTGCGGTGTAAATGGTTTTTCGACGATGTCGGCCAGCCCTTGGTTTTCCTCGACGATGACAAAGATGTGCTCGTAATGCGGCATCGGCAAACGCGCGGGAGTTTCGGCCGCTCGTGCGGCCGCAGGCGCCAGGATTGTCGCCAACAGGATTGCTGCCGGAAGAGGCGTCTTAGTAGGTGACACGGATACCGCCCATCACGTCTATCCCATAGAACTCGCGCTGGATGGGCCGAGAGGTGGAGGCCGTCTCGGTGTATTTCAACGTCTGGTCGGTGAGATTATGTGCGTCGAAATAGAACTGGATGCTCTTCGTCGCCTGGCAAGCAGTGCCCAAGTCCAGCCTGAAACGCTGCTGCACATAGACATCCGTCTGTTTGGAACTGCCGAGTGAGTAGAGGTCCTTCGACACGTAGTTGGCTGCCAGGCGGAAGGTGATGGGGTCCTTCTCGTAGAACACCGAGGCGTTGAAGTTCCACGGCGAGGTCTGCGGCTGCTGCAGTGTTTCCTCGAGGCCGTTACGAACGATCTGCGCGGATGACTGATTGTAGGTCATGTTGCTGTCGATGCCGAACCCGTCGAACGGCGCAGGCAGGAACTGAAACTGCTGCGTGTACTCCGCCTCGATGCCATAGACCCTCGACGATCCAGAATTTTGATAGGTCGTGACGGGCACGATGGTGCCGACCAGGGTTGCAGGAATTCCCAGAGCGGCGCCCACGCCGACCGGGAGCGCCGCGCTCCCGTACACCGCGTTCAGCGTATTCTGAAATATAAACGTATTGAATTCCTTGTCAAAGCCACCCGCGGAGATCTTGCCGCCGCGCGCCAGGTAATACTCCCAGAAAACGTCGAATGCGTCGGCATATTCCGGGCTCAGGTTCGGGTTGCCGATGTTCACGCTCGGGCCCGCGGGATTGAAGCTGGCGCCGGGCGATATTTGCTGAAAACCAGGGCGCCCGATTGCGGTGGAATATACCGCACGGACATCCATCGCGGGCGAGACATCGTATTTGAGCTGCACACTCGGAAAATAGCTTGTGTAGGCGTGCGAAAAGCTGACAAAGTTGGATTGGCCAGGCGCCTGCTCATAGACGCCGAAGGTGGATTCGAGCCGCATGCCGAGCAGCCAGCTCAGCTTTCCGCTTGCACCTTGGTATTGAGTATAGCCGGCATAGACATTTTCCCGGTCGCGCTGGAATTGCGTCGGGTCGTAGCCGGTGCCATCGAGGCTGACGAACCGGTTGACCGACGCTGCATTGATCGACGGCCCGATATTGTAAGCCCCGTTGTAGAACACCAGCGAGGGCCCGCTCGTGTAATCGGCCAGCGTTCCAGGAAGATCGACAATCGGGCTGTTGGAGTTCTGCACGATGCGGTCGCGCAGGCGGATCACCGCGCCGAACTTCACCTGGTCCTCCGGCGTGAGGATCTGGAACGGCACCGTCACGTTCGCGGCGCCGCTATATTCCCGGTCGCGCGAACTGCTGGGCGAGTTGGAGTTGGTGCCGTTTGCGTAGATCGACTGGTTCAGCAGGTTGGTGCCATCCAGCGTCTGATAGGCGAACCGCGCGGAGTTGTTCTGGTTGTTGTAGGCGAGCGGAAACGGATTTGTGAAAAAACGCGCGCCGTATGCCGTCGGGAACTTGTCGGTGCCTTCCGAATAGGCGCCGTGATAATCGATCTTGATGCTGTCGAACAGCACGTTCCGGCCGCCCCACTCTAGCACCTGGTTGCGCAATTCCTCCTCGGTATCAGTGTTGGTTCGCTGAGCGGTCGCCTGCGGTGCCTGAAACGTGCGGCCCGACGGATCGCGCGGGTCGGTGAACCCTGAAACACTTCCCGGCGTGAAGCCGGAATCGAGGCCGTTCAGGTTCAGAAAATCTTTTTCGGCATGCTCGTTGTAGCCGGCGGTCGCGTAGCGGATGAAGAAATGATCCGTGTCGTTCGGGTCGAAATCGAACTCGCCGCCATGATCGAAGCGCCTGCGATTATACAGGTAATGTCGCAGGTTGATGCCTGACAGAAGCTTGTCCGGCGCACCGTCAGATTGCTTGTCCGAGTAGCTCGGCTCGAAGTCATCAACGCCGCGATAATCGTTATGCTGCGAGGTCGTGATCAGGATGGTGAACGCTTTTGGGTTAGAGAGAAAACCGCTGCCGGAGACTGGATGATCGAAAGGACCGTGGCCTGTCTGGATGCCGAAACTGCCGCTGGCGGTGACGCCGTAATCGAGGATCTGAGTGTCTCGCAGGGTCTCGAGGCCGAGCCCCGCCGTGGCCGACAAATAGGGCTGGCCGTCCGCCTTCGGGCGGCGCGGCAGCAGGTTGACCAGGCCGCCAAGACCTTCCGGATCGTCCTCGGGACGAAGCGTCTCGCTAACTTCAATGCCGCCAACAAGGCCCGCCGGCAACACGTCATAGGCGACGGCACGGCCGCCGCCGGTTGGCGAGGAAAGGTTGCTCGGCAGAATCCGCACCCCGTCGAACGTTGTGGCATTCAGGTCCGCGTCCAGGCCCCTGATGTCGATAAACCGGCCTTCACCAGAATCGGTCTCGAGCGATATGCCGGGCAACCGCGACAACGCCTGTGCGAGGCTCACATCGGGGAGTTTCTCGATTTCGCTTTGCGGCTGCACGATGATCTTGTTGATCGCACGATGCTCGGCAGCCTTTGCCTGCGCCCGGTTGCCCGTGCCGCTCGGCGTCACCTGCAGCCCGTTCGCCCCTGTATCGGCATCGCTGCCGGTCGTGACCCGTCCGATATCCGTGGGCGCTACAATATCGCCTGCTTGTGCAAGCTGCACGGGAGCTTGCTGCGACGCGGCCGGGCCGGCGTATGCGCGGGAGACGAGTGCGATGCCGAACAGCGCGGAGCCACACAGCAGGCATCCGCGAACGCTCGATCTGGTCATGGCCCGCTTCCCCCGCTGGATCTCAGGGGCGGCTGTAGTTTCCTCCCGTTACACTGCCTTGACGGAATCATGACAGTTCAAGGACTGTGCCGCCACGGCCACAGGATCATCGGCTCTGCTGTTCCGCATAGCTTGGCAAATTGGCGAGAAGCGAACATCACAGGGCGCGCCTGGGGCTGTCCAGCCCGGCCATCGCACGCAGGCTCCGCTGCCCCGTCTCCACGATCGG